>CAMAHK010000064.1 GCA_945834475.1 uncultured Verrucomicrobiota bacterium | reverse complement strand
TCCGCTAACATTCAGAGACGAGAAGATCCTTTAAAATCTAGAGATGCGCCCCGCTTAGAACGACACCGCCAGGGACAGTCCCGTGGTGAAGTTCCAACTGTCTTTCCAATGTCCCGTCGCCTCATAGGCGCGAGCACGATGACGGAGAGCGCGGTCGAAGAGATAGTCCGTGTAGGCGACATACCCACCGACCGATACGCCGTCCGTCACGTTCCAGGTGAGCTCGCCCTTCAGGCAGAAATCCATCATCCCCGGACGGTTCGGCTCGAGATACGCCTTGATCCGACGTGCGTCGCCCCAACCCTGTGCCGCCGAGAGCCGGAAGTCGAGAACGTCGTCCCCGCCCGCCTCGTTGCTTTCGACAAGCGTGAAGGTATGACCGACTTCGAGATTCAGATACGTGCCGTCGTCCCGGTCGATGTCGCGCTCATACGCGAACGTCGGCTCAAACCAGAGGTCGGGAAGTCCGATTGAAAAGTTCACGAACTGCGTATCGTCATCAACGACGTCCGGATGATGTTCGTACATATAGCCAAGTTCAAATGCAATCGTCGTCGGCAACCAAGCGAAATCGTCAGGCGAGAACTCCTGTACAAGAGACGCACCAGGATCGAGCTCCTGATACCGCCAGGCCCGATTGCCATACCCGGCCTTGCGTCCGTAATGCGTGATATCGTAAATCGCCCCCACACTCACGCTCAACGCGTCAAAGAACGTCATCGCCGCCGAGGGCGTCAGGATTGGGTCCTTGTTGTCCATGAGGCCGTAGCTCAGGAACTTCGAGTCAAACGCGAGTCCCACTTCCGTTGAGACGATTGGCGTCTCATCGAAGGTCACGCCCTCGCCCATCTTCCAGTTCAATTCGGCCCGCTCATCCTCCATAGCCTCGGCGAAGGCGGAAACACTGCCGCAAACCGCAGCTGCACAGGCCATTGTCATCATGTGCTTTGAGTTCATTTTTTGTTAGTCCTATCTAATTTAGGGTTGAAAAAAATTCCGTTTTTGAGATAGCCCCCATCGGGGACGCGACACTCTTGTCGCGTCGGAATAAGGAAGGTTCCTCCTTATTGCGGCGAGGCAAGAGTGCCTCGCCCCCGATTCAATTCCTCGTCAAATCATATCCACCCGGTGCTTCCGGCCATAGGCCCAGAAGCCGCCGAACATCGCGACGAGGATGCCGAGTCCGATCGCGAACCAGAGCGAGCTCCCGGAGACCATCACCGCGTGGTAGATCGTCGCGACCGACCAGCCGAGAAGTGTCAGGTAGCCGACGAAGATCGTGCCGTAGAGCTTGCCGATCTCGCGGAAGACAACCCCCGTCGCCGCGATGCAGGGCACGTACAGGAGGATAAAGAGGAGAAACGAGAAGACCTGGTGGAAGCCCTTCGGGAAGTGCTCTCTGAGGGCCCCAACCGTCGCGGCCGTCTCTTCGGCCTCGTCATCGGCTTCGCCTTGGGCGTCCCCGATGCCAAGCGGATCCATGAGACGTCCGCCAATCCCCTTCAGGTTCTCCGGAATCGTCGCAAACGCCTCCTTGATCCCGCCAATGAAGGAATACGCCTCCTCTTCTTCTCCACCTTCACCTTCAACCTCCACCTGGTCAGCAGCCTGCTGCTGACCATACAGCCCCTTCATCGTGCCGATGACCGACTCCTTGGCGAATAGCCCCGTGAAGACCGAGACCGCCGCCGGCCAGTTGTCGCGTTCGACGCCGATCGGCTCGAAGACGGGCGTGATGGACTTGCCGACCGCCGAGAGGACGGATTCCTGCGAGTCCTCGTGACCGATCGTGCCGTCCGTGCCGATCGTGTTGAGAATGCCGAGGCAGAGGACCATCGGGACGATGAACTTGCCGGCACGCCAGATGAAGATCTTAAGGCGCTCCCACGTGTGGAGAAAGATGTGCTGCAAACGCGGACAGTGATACGGCGGCAGCTCCATGATGAAGTGCGTCGGCTCGCCCTGGAAGAGCGTGTGCTTGAGGATGAGTCCCGTCGTGATGCCGAGGACGATGCCCGTCAGGTAGATGAGGAAGATGAGCTTCCCCGGGTTCTGCGGGAAGAACGCCGCGCCAAAGAGGACCCAGATCGGGAGCTTCGCCCCGCAGCTCATGAACGGCGTCATGAAGACCGTGAGGAAGCGGTCGCGCTTCGACTCAAGTGTGCGCGTCGCCATGATCGCCGGCACCGAACAGCCGAAGCCGACGAGCATCGGGACGAACGACTTGCCGGGGAGACCGATCCACCGCATGAAGCGGTCCATAACGAACGCCGCGCGGGCCATGTAGCCGGAGTCCTCGAGAAACGCGAGGGCGAGGAACATGAAGCCGACCGGCGGGAGGAACGTGAGGACGGTCTGGACGGCCGTGCCCGCGCCGTTCGCGACAATTGCCGTGAGCCAGTCCGGCGCGTGGCAGGCACCCAGCAGCCAAGCGAGGCCCGACACGAAGAAGGTGTCGCCGATACCGTCGAAGAAGTCGATAAACGCCCCGCCGACAACCTGGGTAAACCAAAACACCAGGTACATGACAGATAGGAATATCGGAATTCCCAGGAAGCGGTTGAGGGCAAACTTGTCGATCCACTCGCTGACGTACGTCTTCGTGCGCGTCACCTTGACGACATCATGAACAAGTCCCGCGATGATGCCGTAGCGTGCCTCGGCGAGTTCGATATCCGGCGGATCGGCAAGAATCTTCGTGACGCGCTCAATCGCGCCGTCCACGACCTCGGGCGCCATGTCGTGGTATTCGTCGAGCTTGCGACGGATGAGCGGATCGCCCTCGAGCGTCTTAATCGCGACCCAGCGCGGCGAGACCTTGAGGCCTTCCGCCGTCTTGATTGTCGCAGAGGAAAGAATGTCGATCTCCTGCTCAAGCTCGTTGCCGTAGTCGATCTTCACCGTCGGCACCTTCGCCTGCTCGAGCGCGTCGCCCAGGGTCTCCATCAGCCGCTTCAGGTCCTTCGGCTTCGTCGCGTTGACGCCCAGCACCGGCACGCCGAGATGCGCGGCGAGATGGTCGAGCTCGATCACCGTATTGCGCTGCTTGACGATGTCCATCATCGTGACGACGACGACCATCGGCACGTTGAGCTCGCACATGAGGAGCGTGAGATAAAGGTTGCGCTCCAGCGTCGTCGCGTCCAGGACGTTCACATAAAGGTCCGCCTCATGCGAGAGCACATACTCGAGCGACGCCTTCTCGTCCTCGCTCGTCGCCGTCAGCGAGTAGATGCCGGGCAGATCGACGATCTTAATCCTCTGTTCACCTTCGCCCTTCACCTTGAGCGAAGCGAACCCTTCCTTCTTCTCCACCGTCACGCCCGGCCAGTTGCCCGTGTGCTGATGAGTTCCCGTGAGGCCGTTGAAAAGCGTCGTCTTGCCGCAGTTCGGATTGCCGACAATACCAATCGTCTTCATCACTTGATGTCCCCCTTCTCCAGCTTCTTGACCTTGATAACCCCGACCTCGTCGCGACGAAGCGAGAGGTGGTAGCCGCGCACGGCGATTTCAAAGGGATCCCCGAGAGGGGCCACATTGATGATCTTGATCTGCACACCGCTCGTCAATCCGAGCGCCAGAAGCTTGGCGCGATACATGGCGTTCCCGAGCGTGTAGCCCGTGATCTCCGCCATTTCCCCCGACTTGAGTTCTGCCAATGTCATGAAAGTTATCCTTCGCAAACTTAACTGGGGCGAAGTTTACTAAATCTAACATCATCCTGTCAAGCGGGAATTTAGACAATCTGAATCTTTCGCCACGACCCGCACGTCCAACGACCAAAGGAGCCGACACACAGAATGATGACGTAGATGATCATCGTCGCCCAGAGGGCCGGCATCGTCTTGTGGAAGTGACGCACGAGAAAGACGAGCGGGAGCCACAGGACGAGCGAGTTGACGACCATCCAGACCATCACGAACTTCGTGTCCCCAGCCCCCTTCAGGGCGCCGGAGATGATGATGTCCGCCGCGTCAAAGAGGAGCCACGCCGCCATCAGCGCCAGAAGCGTCGTCCCGAGGGAGTGGAACGCCGCGACATTGGCACCCGCATTCGTCGCGAAGAGATCAAGGATCGGATGCGCAAAGAGAAGTGTCACGCCCGCCAAGAGCGCGGCGAAGGTCACACCCAGGATCACCGACCGGTGCGCGGCGACCACGGCCGCTTCGGGGTTCCCGCGGCCAAGCGCCTGCGCGACCAGCGTCGACGCGCCAAGCGCAAAGCCCTCCATCGGCGCAAAGAGAAGGTAGTTCACGGAGAAGCACGCATTCGAAACGGCCAGCTCAAGCGCCCCGACACCCTCGGTCACGAACACAAAGACGGTGAATGTCGCCATATTGAGAATCGTGTAGAGCCCCGAGGGAATGCCGAAGCGGAGAATGCGGAAGAGGAGTCCCGCCAGCGGGGGAGAGGCACTCTTGCCTCGCCGGGAAGACCCTTCCGCCACGCCCACCAGCACCACCGCCTGCAACACCATCGACGCGACCGTCGCATACGCTGCGCCCGAGATTCCCATAGCCGGCAGCCCGCACCAGCCGAAGATGAGAATCGGATCCAGCGCGACGTTCAACGCATTGCCGACGAGATTCACCCAGAAGACCAGCCGTGTTTCACCGCGTCCCGTAAAATACGAAGCTGCCGCCATCTGCACGTAGATGGCAAGAGCGCCGAAGAGGGTAATTGAAAAGTACGACAGCTCGTCCGCTAGGAGCGCAGGGGTAGACGTCGTCACCGACAGAATCCATTTTCCGAGCGTCACACAGGGAAGCGAAAGGAGTCCCGAAACTACCGCGAGCACAAGCGCGGCACGATACGTCGCACGACACTTCGACTCGTCGCCGGCACCATGGAACTGTCCGACGAAGACGGACGAATACCCGACAATGCTCTGGAAGAATCCCGCGAAGATCCACATCAGCAGACCTGCCGGCAGCGCCGCCTCCAGC
This sequence comes from uncultured Verrucomicrobiota bacterium, assembly GCA_945834475.1. Taxonomy (GTDB): domain Bacteria; phylum Verrucomicrobiota; class Kiritimatiellia; order RFP12; family UBA1067; genus UBA1067. The sequence goes on along the minus strand of CAMAHK010000064.1, from coordinate 11,098 downwards.
GCCGTCAGCGAATGATGAGCGAGATACGCGCGGTCCGCGAACTGCATGACCGCATTGTTGATCATGCCGAGCGCCAACGGCCAGACGAGCTTCAGAATCTCACGATAGCCAACCATACCCCATAGGACTGGGACAGGATCGAAAGATCATTTGCTCAGAATCTCCTCACGCACGTTCTTCGGCGCGATCTCGAATTGGTCGGTCTCCATCGAATACGAGGCGCGGCCCTTCGTCAGCGACCGGATCGCCGTCGAATAGCCGAACATCGAGGCGAGCGGCACGCGGGCGTTGATGATCTGCATATCGCCCTTCATGTCCATGTTCTGGACGTTGCCGCGCCGCGCATTGAGGTCGCCGAGGATTTCGCCGACGGACTCCGGCGGCGTCGTGATCTCGAGCTTCATGATCGGTTCAAGGAACTCCGCCTTCGCCTGCTCGGCCGCCTCGCGGAAGCCCATCATCGCCGCCGAACGGAACGCAACTTCGTCGGAGATTTCCGGATCGACCAGCGTCGCGCCGAGACAGTTGACCTCAAGGTCCGTCATCGGATAACGCGCGAGAACGCCCGTCGAGATGCCGTCCTCCAGCCCCTGCTGCACGCACTGCTGCAGCGCCTTCTCGGGAACGAGATTGACGAAGTCGCGTGCGAGCGAGACCTTCGTGCCCGCACCGCGCTCGAGCGGCTTCACCTCGATCTTCAGCGTGACCGCGTGACGCTTGCCGCCGAGTTCGCGGTCAAAGGTGAATTCCGTCACCGCCGGAGCCGTCACCGTCTCGGCGTACGAGACCATCGGCTTGCCCGTGTTCGCCGCGCACTTGAACTCGCGCTTGAGGCGGTCGACGAGAATCTCGAGATGGAGCTCGCCCATGCCGGAGAGAATCGTCTGCCCCGTCTCCTCGTCCTCGCGGAACTGGCACGTCGGGTCTTCCGCCGCGAGCGCCTTCATGGACTCGACAAGCTTGTCCTTGTCGGCGGAGCTCTTCGGCTCGATCGCCATAAACATGACGGGCTGCGGCGCGACGATGCGCTCCAAATAGCACGGCTTCATTTCGGCGCAGAGCGTGTCGCCCGTCGTCACTTCCTTAAGGCCCACGATCGCGCCGATGTCGCCCGCATGGAGCTCGTCGACCTCGATCTGGTCGTCGGCGAAGAGACGCACGATCTTCATGATGCGCTCACGCTTCTTCGTGCGCGGATTGTACGCGTTCGCGCCTTTCTTGAGAATGCCGCCGTAGACGCGGACGAAGAAGAGCTTGCCGACGTAGGGGTCGGTCGCGATCTTGAAGACGAGCGAGGTGAGAAGTTCGGAATCCTCCTGCTTGCGCGTCACCTTCTCCTCGGTCTTGAGGTCCGTCGCCGGCACCGGGGGACGGTCGTTGGGACTCGGCAGGTAGCGGCAGACGGCATCGAGGAGCGGCTGCACACCCTTGTCGCGAAGCGACGTGCCGCAGAGGACCGGCACGAACGCGCCCGCCACCGTCGCGCGGCGGATCGCGGGGATGAGCTCTTCCTTCGTGAGGTCACCGTTCTCGAGGAACGATTCCATCACGTCCTCGTCAACGTCCGCTACCTTCTCGACGAGCTCGGCCCGCGCGAGTTCCGCGTCGTCCTTGAGCTCGGCCGGAATCTCGCCGACGGTGAAGGTCTTGCCTTCGGTCGCCTCGTCATAGACGATCGCCTTCATCTCAAGAAGGTCGATGACGCCGGTGAAGCCCTCTTCCTTGCCGATCGGCAACTCGATCGGACACGCGGGGGCATGAAGCTTGTCGCGGAGCTCGCCGACGACACGCGTGAAGTCGGCGCCCATGCGGTCCATCTTGTTGATGAACGCGAGACGCGGCACGTTGTAGCGGTCGGCCTGACGCCAGACGGTTTCGGACTGCGGCTGCACACCGCCGACCGCGCAGAAGACGCACACCGCGCCGTCGAGGACGCGCAGCGAGCGCTCGACTTCCATCGTGAAGTCGACGTGGCCGGGCGTGTCGATGATGTTGATCGCATGGCCGTCCCATTCGCAGGAGATCGCGGCGGACTGGATCGTGATGCCGCGCTCGCGCTCCTGGATCATGAAGTCGGTCGTCGTGTTGCCGTCATGCACGTCGCCGTGCTTGTGGATCTTGCCGGTATAGAAAAGGATGCGTTCGGTCGTCGTCGTCTTGCCCGCATCAATATGCGCGACGATGCCGATATTCCGCACGTTCTGAAGTTCATTCGCCATAATGGCGCATATTATATCAAATATAGCGTCGCCACGTTTTATTTCCCGACGCAAAACCTGGAAAAAAGACGATCAAGGACGTCACTCGAATAAGTCGCGCCAACGAGTGACCCCAGCAGTTCCGCGACGCGGCGGATCGCATTGCCAACCAGAACCAGATCAGAATCGGGAATCGACTCCGGCCCGCCCGTTAGGGTCCGCAGAACCGATTCGGCCTCAAGCAAGACCGAGAGCGCGTCGGTGTCAACTGGCGTTTCCGCCGCGTCCCGGGTTCGGTTCTTCAGTGTCGCGACAATGGCCGCCTTCAACGTCTCCAGTCCCTCTCCCGTCTTGGCCGAGACACGCAGCCCCTCGCCTCCGAGCACCACATCGCACTTGGCGCAGAGCTTCAAGACAACACCCGGACGCGGTGTCACATCTGACACGTCACACGCGCCCAACGCCAACACGACATCTGCACGGGCAATCAGATCCGCAGCGCGTTTCACGCCCTCAGCCTCAATCACATCACCCGTCTCGCGCAGTCCCGCCGTGTCAACAAGACGAATCGGATAGCCGTCAAGATCCATCCACTCTTCGATCGTGTCGCGCGTCGTGCCGGGTATGTCGCTGACGATAGCACGGTTCTCTTCCAGAAGCGCATTCATGAGCGAACTCTTGCCGGCATTCGGCGGTCCGGCCAGGACGACCAGCGCCCCCTCGCGCAGCAGTCTTCCTTCGCGAAGCGAACGAAGAACTGCTGCAAGTGACGCGTATAAAGTGTTAAGTGATAAGCGGAGGTTCGTGTAGAATGTTTCCGAAAGTTCGCCTTCGTCAATGTCGAGAGCATGCTCGAGTTCGCTCGAGAGGGTGAGCGCCCGGCCGTAAAGCTCCCGGAGACGCGCTTCGCGCTTCCCGGCCAGTCCCTCGCGTGCGGCGGCGGCGGCCCGCGGCGTCTTCGCGTTGATGAGATCGAGGACGCTTTCCGCCTGCTCGTAGCCAAGCTTGCCATTCAGAAACGCCCGCTCGGTGAACTCGCCGCGGCGCGCCAAACGCGCCCCCGACGAAAACAGCGCCTCTAGAATCTGCCGCGGCACGACCGTACCGCCGTGACACTGAAACTCGACGACATCCTCGCCCGTGTAGCTGTGCGGCGCGGAAAAGCCCAGAACCACGCACTCGTCGAGCGGCATGCGAACGAACTGAAGTCCCGTGCGAATCGGCCGCCCCGCGACCTTGGCCGCGACTTCATAGGCGTCTGGCCCGGATACGCGAACGATTGCGACGCCCGCCGGCCCGGGGGCTGTCGCAATCGCTGCAATGGTCTTCGACTCCGTCATCCGTCCCTACGGACTCAGTAGCCGCAGTTCATCAGCTCCTTCTCATATCCGAAGGTCGAGGCGATCAGCGCCGCACGAATCCACATGCCATTACGCATCTGGCGCCAGTACATGGCGCGCGGATCATGGTCGCAGCACGTCGCGATCTCGTCGCGACGCGGTAGCGGATGCATGATGATGCCGTCCTTACCGAGAAGCGCGAGCTCCTCCGCGCCGAACTTGAAGCGCGAGGTATCGATCTTCGCGGACTCGCCCTTCGACTCGTCCCATTCGTCCTGAATGCGCGTCATGTAGACGGCATCGGACTCCCTTGTCGCCGCCTTGAGGTCGTCGTGGATCTCATACCTGACACCCTTCTGCTTCAGGATCGCAATCACGTCCTCGGGCACCTGCAGTTCCTTCGGCGCGACGAAGATCTGCTTGACGTCATTAAAGTTCGTCAGAAGATACGAGAGCGACCGAACGGTACGCCCGCGGAGGAGGTCGCCGCAGAACGTCACCGTGCGGCCGTCGAGACCACCTTTCTCCTCAAAGGAACGCACCAGCGTATAGATGTCGAGAAGCGCCTGCGTCGGATGCTGGTCCTTTCCCGAGCCCGCGTTGAGGATCGGAATCGGACGCTCGCTGTTCGAGAGCTCCCAAGCCGACTGCTCGGCGAGGCCCTTTTCGGGACAGCGCATGATGATCAGATCGACGTACGACGAGAACGTGCGGATCGTGTCGATTTTCGACTCGCCCTTCGCCTCCGACGACGTCGCCGCGTCGCGGACCGAGCTTGTCGTCAGACCCAGAAGCTGACAGGCATTGAGATGCGAGAGGAACGTGCGTGACGAGGGCTGTGAGAAGTAAAGCATCGCCCGCTTGTGCGCGAGGACGCTCTTCAGGTAGAGCGCACCTTCCTTCGACTTGTTGATGAACCGGATGCGGTTCGAGAGCGCGCAGAGCCGCTCCAGAATATCACGATCGAACTGCTGCGCAAACAGCGTGTGGTACGGCATGCCGTCCCCCGCGTAACGCGCCAGATAGGGACGCTTCTCCTCCAGAGAAAGCGCCGAAAAGTCTTCCCAGCTGATATCGGTAATCTTCGCCATGGTGTCTTACCTCAAATTAGTTGCCCTTAATTATATCATATTTCAATCGTGTCGCCCCGGCGGCGACGGACTTGTAGCGCCGGGACTGGGGATCGTAGTAGGACAGCGTCAAAACCGGCGTTGTCGCCGCGCCGTCAGCGACGACGTAGCGGCGGTACTCAATTTCCGTCATACCGTTCGGCGCGGACTGGCGTCCCCATTCGAAGGCGACATCCTTCGGCTGGAATGACGCAGGCACATATCCGTTCGTCCGCAGCCGATAGGTGACCGTGACGACATCATTCGTCTCGACCTTCAGCAGATCGCAATACTCGTGGAGAACGGCAGACTCGGCAATAATGCCCGAGAAATCGGCGGGACGCCCCGCCTCCGGCAACGGCGTGACCGTAAACGGCGCGACGCGGCGTCCACTCTCGAAGGGACGTGACTCGCGGAAAAAGAAGAATGAGTCTCCGCTAAACGCATAGTCGCCGGCCACCGAGTAGTGGAGGTTCGTAAACGCCACATTCGCGCGCATCGGGAAGACGAGCCGCTGAATTCGGTTCGTCGGATTCTTGCTCGCCAGGTTCGGCAGGTTCTGTCCCGCCCCAACCTGCGTCATCCGGTCCTGCTCCGCGATCGAAAGCCGCACGCCACCGTCGATCGTCACCGTGCGCGGAACCTCAAGCGTAAGAACCAGATTGAAGTTCTCGCCGACCGTCACACTCGGCTTGTCGGCCGTGAGTGACACGCCGATGTTGACCGGCTGACGTCGCGCCCGCGGCTGGCGGCGTCCGAACGGATCGAAGTTGTCGAACTCCTCGAAAAGCGACAACGGCTCAAAACCACGCCCGACACTCTTGACGACCTTGCGATGGATGACGGCGCCGTTCGCATTCGTCGTCACCGTCTCCTCGACCGTCGTCTCCGCCTCGGCGATGCCCGTCAGTAGCACCGCGACCGCCACGCAGGCGAGCGCCCGAATGCCGCGTCCGAGGAGCCAGAAGAGGAACGTCAGTCCCAGCAGCGTGCCGAGCACGAGGCCGACGCGTCCCAGCCAAGCGTAGCGCAGCACGGGACGTCCCACCACGCGCCAGACCGGCAGCTCGGCGGACGGATTGTCGTACTTGAGCGCTAGCGCGGCGACAATGCCCTTTTCAATCTCGGGGGTCTGCCCGATCCGCCACTCAAGCGACGTATAGACGTTCATAGCCCGCGCCCAGTTGCCTTCGCGAATCGCCATCGTCGCCTCGTTCATCTTCGCCGCCGGGAAGTCGAACGCCGCAAACTTATCGGCCGTCGGCGCGGCAAGTGCCTTGCGCCAGGCGAAGGCCATGTCATCTGAAAGTGCGGCGACGAGGGCGTCGCCGCTCCCGATGAGTTCAGGGGGCTTGGGCATCGCGTTCAGGTCCTCGCCCATCTCGGCGACAACGACCTGCGCGCCCGGCTTCGCATGGACGGGAATCTCGTTCGCCCGCACGACACACGGACGGCCGTCGGGCGACGCGTACGCGAACTCGAGCGCCGGGAACCAGAGGACGCCCTCGCGCATCGGCCGCACCCGGTACGTCAGCCGCCGCGCGTCACGATACGTGTCGGTCTTCGCGCTCACGTCGTCGATCTTCCACGTCTTGCGGTCCACGACCTTCGCGAGAGCCGGCGGATGCAGGTCCTTGAATTCGGCCGATCCCAGAAAGTCGATCGTCAGCACGAGCGGATCGCCGATCTTCACGTTGTTCGCATCGAAAAACGCCCGCGCCCGGAGGTCCAAACCCGTCACCCCCGTCAACTGAATCGCCGCAACTAGCAAAACACCAAACATCTACTCCCTAATACCTACTTCCTAAACCCCTAACCACTACCTCCCCCTCACCTGATAGCGAATGGTCAGCGTCTCCTTCATGAACTGGGCGAGGAATCGGTCCGGCAAGCCACGAATCGACGAGATCTCCCGTGCGACCGAGAGCGCCGCCTGGTCGGACAGCTTGTCGCCACAGCTCGACGAGATCCTCACGCCCATGAGGCCTCCCGCCGAATTGAGCTTGCAGGAAATCATCACGACGCCGTTCTTGCCGACCTTCGGTCCAAGCTGGTTCCATTTCTCATTAAGCGCCATCTGAATCCGCGAAACGCCGAGCTGCAGCTCGCTCGTCGCCAGCTGGTTCTCAGTTCCCGGACGGTAACCCTGATTCAGGAGATTCTGAATCTCCGCCTTGCTCATCGTCTGCTTCGCCGTCCGGCCATTGCCGCTTTCGCGCACGTTCTTGACCTCGATCGTGACCGGCTTCTTGTTCTTGACAGCCGATTCGCGCATGCGCTTAAGCCGTTCTTTACGAAGTTCTGCAGCCGTCTTCTTCGGCGGCTCGGGCTTCTTCGGCTCCTTCTTCTTGGGCGGATCCTTCTGTGGAGGCTCTTTTTTCTTCTCCTTCTTCTTCTCGACCTTCTTGACGATGTTTGTCACCATCTGCTCGAGCGCCTTCGGCGGTTCGACCTTCTTCGGCGTCGGCTTGGGCTTCGGTTTCGGCTTCGGCGGTTCGGGCGGCGGCGGATTCTTGAGCGGCGGCGGTTCGTTCTCGACGCCGTCCAGATTCTCGTTGACGATGACCGTGAGGTCGATCGGGATGATCGTCTCCTTCGGCTCGAAGAGTCCGTGCATCACGGCGAAGAGCCAGAAGGCCACGAAAGCACCGACGTGAATGCCGAGGGCGATCAGTAGGTTTTCCCTGCTGAGCACCTCGGGACGCCGTCCCTCGATGACCTCTGGACGCCAGACTTCCATCAGTGTTCCTTCGACACGAGGCCCAAATGCTTCACGTTCGCTTCCTTCGCGACCTTCACGACCGCGTAGACGTCGCCGTAGTCCGCGCCGACATCGCCGCGGATGAGCACGTTCACCTCGGGATTCTCCGTCACGGCCGCCGTGAGGCGCTCCTTCAGGATCTCCTGCGTGACGGGCTCTTCGCCGAGGAAGAGCTTGCCATCCTTGTCGATCGAGACGGAGTAGTTCTTTTTCTTCTCGTCGTTCTGCGACTCCGTCTTTCCGACGGGCAGCACGATGTGGACACTCTGCTCGAGCGTCGGCAGCGTCACGATAAAAACAACCAGCAAGAGAAAGGTGAGGTCGATCAACGAGTTCATGTCGATCGCCGCCTTCGCCCCCTCGCGGCGCTTGCGGTTTCTGCGTCTCAGGGACATGTCCTTACGCGCCCCTTCCCTGGAACTCGCACGCAATGCGGCCCATCAGCTCGTCCGAAAAGCCTTCCATGTCGGACGTCACATTGCGGATCGTTCCGTTCATCACATTGAAGAAGATGACACCCGGAATCGCGATGATGAGGCCGACGACCGTCGTCACGAGTGCGGACGAGATGGAGGGCGCAATCGTCGCGAGAGAAGCCGACCCCGCGGTACCCATCTCGGCGAACGCATCGAGAACGCCCCAGACCGTGCCGAGAAGTCCAAGCATCGGCTCGAGCGCGACAATCGTCGCGATGATGCCCATGCCCTTCTCGACACGGATCTCCTCCTCGTCGAGAATGTGCTCGCACGTGCCGCGCACGAGTTCAATCTCACGCGCCGAGAGCGCCGCCGCAGCGCGTCCCTGTTCACGCCCTGCCACAAGCGAGCGCATGTCGGGCGTCAACAGCTTGAGAAGCCGCTCGCATGACTCCTTGTAGATGCCCTCAATACCCGTCTTGACGTTCGGTCGCCGCTGGAGATAGTATTCAAGCACGCCGCCGCACGTCGAGAAGTCGCGCAGAAAGCGCCGCGTCGCCATTGAGACGTAGCTCAGCTCCTTCCACTTGCCGATGATCGTCGCGATCATCAGCACCGAGCCGAGAACCTGAAGGATGACAAGTCCCTGGCCGATGCCATTGGACTTGAGAAAGCCGTCGATAAGGGAGTTTGCGAGAAGCATTTGAGGTTGAGGTTTGAGGTTGAGGTGGACGATGGATATTAATTTTCTTTCTTTGATGCGTCAGCCAGCGGGGGCGCGACACTCTTGTCGCGCCGCAGAGGAAACCACCTGCCCTTCCGGAGGCAAATCGGCGCGGGTCTTGCCGCAAGCCGCGAGCACCTTGTCGGTCGTCTGGAAATGGGCCTTGCAATGGTTCATGAGCCAGGTCGGACCGTGCGCCGCGACCATCTTCTCGGCGAGTTCGCGAACCCGCGGATCAGACGACCCCATGGGAATGGTGGTCGCTTTCTCTTTCTGACGCGACAGGAGTGTCGCGTCCCCGTCGCCAGCCCCGGGGGCGAGGCACTCCTGCCTCGCCGCAGCAGGCCCAAACACCTCCTCACTCATGCGCAGGATCTCGCGAATGAAGATCTCGCGCGCGATCACCGAAGCCGCGGCGACGGCGATGTCGCTTTCGGCCTTGTGCCGCTGCTCGACGGTCGCCTTCTTGCCGCGCTCCTTGAGCGCCCGCAGGATCGTCGTCTCGGTCGGCGCGAACTGGTCGACGACGACGCGCTTGCAGCCGGGTTGCTTTTCGAGCAGTTCCTCGATCGCCGTCCCATGCGCCCAGGCGAGCATGCGGTTGATGTTCTTGATCTTGGCGTAGAGCCGGTTGTACGCGGCGGGACCGAGCTTGACGACCGCATACCCCGTCGGCCCAAGGAGCGCCCGAAGCTGCGCACCGACCGCCAGCACGGCCTTGTCGGTCATCTGCTTGCAGTCCTTGACGCCGAGCTTGATCATCTCGTCCGAAAGCCGTTCGTCGGTGTAGGCGCAGCAGACGACCAGGGGACCGAAGAAGTCGCCCTTGCCCGATTCGTCGCTACCCGCATGGGCGGAGAAAAGTTCGGGCGAAAGCACCTTCTCATAGCCGAGCGAGACCGGCACGATGCCCGAGGGCTCGAGCTGGAATTCGACGAAATCCTGTGCGCCGGAACCCTGCACGCAAAGCTTGCGCTTGCCATGCTTCTCCTTCTCGTACAAGGTCGCGTTGAACTTGTTGCCCTCGATGGAATAGAGCGAATAGGGAACTTCGCGTTTCCGGAAGTTCCCGTTCACCATCAGCCCCAGCAAAAGCTCCTGCTGATCGTTCGTCAGTTCGAACGTAAAGGTCGTTTGTTTCTTAGCGCAATTCTCGTCCAACGTCAATTCTCTGATTCGCGTCAATTCGCCAATTCGCCAATTCTTACTTCACCACCCCGAACCGAAACTCGGTCGTCGTCTTGTAGACCTGTCCCGGCTCGACGAACGTCGTCGGCCACTTCGGCTTGTTCGGGGAGTCCGGCGCGTGTTGCGTCTCAAGCGCGATACCGCAACGGAACGAGAGATGCTCGCCGCCCTTCGCGGTCTGGTTGTAGTCGCACCAATTCGCCGTATAGACCTGCAGGCAGGGCTCGGTCGTCCAAACCTCGACCTTGCGGCCGTTGAGCGGATAGACGACCTCGCCAGCATAGACCGGCTTCTTCGCCTTCTTACCCGTCGCCATCTCACCCTTGTCCAAAACCCAGTTGTGGTCGTAGCCGCGGCCGATCTCGAGATCCTTGCACTTCGCGTTGATCTTCTCGCCGATGCGCATCGGCTTCGTGAAATCGAAGGGCGTGCCCTTCACCGCGGCGACCTTGCCCGTCGGAATCTGGCCCGGATCGGTCGGCGTGAACGCCTTCGCCGCGATCTTCATGACGTGATCCTCGATCGTGCCGCCCGCCTCGCCCTTAAAGTTGAAGTAGACGTGCTGCGTCATGTTGATCGGCGTCTTCTTGTCGGTGACGGCCTCGTAGTCGACGCGCCAGACGTTCTCCGCCGTGAGCGTGTACGTGACCTTCACGTCGACCTTGCCCGGAAAGCCCTCGTCACCGTCCGGCGACGTGTGCGTGAAGACGATGCCGACGTCCGTGCCGTTCACAAACGGCTTCGCGGCCCAGACGTACGCGTTCCAGCCACGCGCACCACCGTGCAGATTGCAGCCGATGCCCGCCGGCGCGTTATTAAGCGCGGGCAGCTTGTAAGTCTTGCCGTCCATCTTGAAGACACCCTTGGCGATGCGGTTGCCGTAGCGGCCGATGATGCAGCCCCAGTAGGGGTCGCCGTTGTCCCAGCCCGCCGGCGAATCGAAGCCGACGACGACATCCTTCAACTTGCCGTCACGATCGGGCGTGAAGAGCTTGATGATCTTCCCGCCGTAGTCGGAGACTTCCATCACAACGCCACCAGCGCCGTTAAGAGTGAATTTCTTGGCTTTTTCGCCGTATTTCGTCACACCAAAGGCAGACACTTTGTAAGAGGGCTTTTTCATGCCCCATATTATATCAAAATTTGCCTGATAAGACCATCAAACGAACGAAATATCTTCGCAAGGATCCTACCGACCAGTGGCTCGGCGTGCGAGTCTCCGTCCAGTTCTCGGCCCGCGCCGTCGGACGGATGGATGCGGTCAGGGCGAACGCCTCCCCCAGAGCGACGCGAACGTCCCGAGTTTTCCAGTTGAAAATTCCAAAATCGTGTTCTTGACCAAGCCCGCATGCGTTTTTCGCT
>CAMAHK010000063.1 GCA_945834475.1 uncultured Verrucomicrobiota bacterium | reverse complement strand
GCGTGAGCGTATGGTTGCCGAGCGCGTGTCCACGCTCGACGAGGTCGCGCACCTGATCCCACGTCATGTACTTCGCGTCATCCGTCCCGATGCGCGACGGAATGATGTTGAAGATCGCCTTGATCCCGTACTTGTCGAGCACAGGCGCGGCGACCTCGTACTGGTCGACCGTCCCGTCATCGAACGTAAACGCAATCGCCCCGCGCTTCCCCTCGGGAAACTCCAGAAGATCGGCCCGCGCGTAGACCGAAAGGAACAAGGCGGCGAAGTAAACAAGAAGAAAATGTATTTTCATGATTTGAGCTTCACTGCACGAAAATCACAATACCGGACGGCTTGATCGTCAGCGTTCCGCTTGCGGACTCAGCCGTGTCGATGAGCGCAGAAAGCCAGGCCGTGGCCGCCGTATACGTGCCGCTCGTCAACTTGTCCGTTCCCTGAACAACCTTGCCGGTCGTATAGGCATCGCCACGCAAGTCGAAGGTGGAGGAGCCTGCGAGCGTAACCGGGCCCGCGATCTTGATCGTGTGTCCGCCCGCGAAATCGGTCGCAAGGCGACGGAGCGTCGAGACGGGACCGATCTTCGGTCCATTGAGCTGGAGCCCGCACGGCAGATCCATGTCGGCGCACACCATCAGCATCCACTGTCCCGTGCAGGACGCCGTCTGAGCCGGAACCTCAAGCGCGCCGCCATCAAGCAACAGTCCGCCATCGTAATCATTGCCCGTCACGCTACCGAGACCGTTCGGCAGCACGAGCGTCGTGCCCGTCGGGACTCGCAGGATACCCTTGCCCGAGAAGACAATGGCGTCAAAGGTCCATGTCTCATTCGCCGGAATCGCTGTCGTCAGACGACTGCTCGGATGATTCGAATAGGCGCCGTAGACGTTGTTGAACTTCATGTACAAGGTTCCGTGAACGGATGTTCCCGTCTTCACGAAAATCGTTCCGCTCGCGGCCTGATAATCGTAGACCGATCCACCCTGCACGGTGACGTTCGCAATCGGGAGGCCGAGTTCGTTCGCCGTTGTGATGAGCGCAATGCGTCCGCCGGAACCGCACTGGTTGCAGTTACTGCCGCCCGAGCCGCCGCCATTCGCCTGCACGTTGCCGCTGCCCGAAATCGTCGCCGCTTCGAGATAAATGGAACCGCCGGAACCGGTCGAGGTGTTCCAACCCTTCTGCGTGAGGCCGTTACAGGTGACATTGCCCGCGAGTGTCAACGCGCCGCCCACCCTGATGTCGATAGCGCCGCCTGCCCAGGCCACGGGATCGCTCCCGCTGTAGCCGCCGTCCGCGCCGGCGCTCACACCGAGATCCGTCGGCTCGGTCACGCTGCCGAACGTCTCGCCGAAGACGGACAAAGTTTCCGTCCCGTTCTTGCTCGTGAACTTGCCGCCCGTTCCGCCGTAGCATGCGCCCCAGGAGGACTGAGCGACGCGCAGTCCCTTGCCGTTTGCCGTAATCTGCGCACCAGCGCCGAGCGTCAGGTTGCCGGTCGTCGCCACGGCGAGATGATAGACCTGCGTCCTGAGCGCCGCCGTCTTGTGGTCCTTGTGCGTCCACACACCGGTTTCAAGTTCGACATTACCGTTGATCGTCAGGCGCGTAAAGGTCGGATCAGACGCTGCAAAAGTGGTGAAGAAGATGACCGTGCCCGTATAGCCCTCGGTCTGCTTCCACCCCGCAACCGTCTGCGGTGCGGCCGCATCCCATTCGCAGCTGAGTGTGGAGAAACGTCCATCGAAGAGGACCTTCTCGTCCGCGCGCGGCGCATGGCCGGCCGACCAGTTCGCATCCACCGAGGCGAGTCGCGATTCGCCGCGCGCAACCCAGGTGTTCCACCCTTCTGGGGCCGGAAGGTTCTTGATCGTCACGGTGGCGGATGTCGAACCGGCCGCACCAAGCGTATAGAGTCCGCCTGCAAGATTGAGCGTCAGCGTCACATCCTCGTCGATTATCGCATCGTTGATCGGGGTGAGAACGATCGTCGCCTCGGTCTCTCCCGCTGGAATCGTCACCGTTCCCGAAAGCGCTTCGTAACTCTGTCCCGCAACCGCTGTCGAGCCCGCGTCGATGGTGTAACCGATGACGAGGTCGCGGTCGGAGTCGGTGCGACGCACGATAAAGGTGCCGGGAACGAGGCCGAGTTCATCAGCATCAGTTATTTTCTCGATCGTCACCGTGCCGGTCGAGAAGGTCTCCTCTCCACCGACAGTCATGTCGTTGTCGCTCGCGGAGACGACCTTGATGCCATAGCCGTACGTCTTGTCGGCGGCGAGTCCGGACACTGTCACCGCATACTGCCGCGGCAGATCGCCGGCAGCGCCCGTCATCGGATAGTCGACGTCATCGACAACCGCATAAACCGCCTTCGGCTCGGCGAGCGCGATCTCGGCCGTGATGCGGAAGGATCCGTCCGCCAGGCGCTCGATCGTCTGCTCACTGACCGCCGGCATCGAGGCATCCGTCGCCTCCACGGTGCCGAAGGTGAAGAAGTCCTTCTTCGCCATCGTCTGATATTCGAGCTGCGTCTCGGCTGCACTCGCGGCACCCTTGCGGAGGCGATACTCATCCCCGAGCAACTTGGACGAGAGGAGCGTGTAGGGCTCGTTGTTCGCCTTGACTTTGTAGGTCTTGTTGATCTTAGGCGAAGTGTTACCGTCCAGATACAGCTTGACCGTACTACCGTCGGAAACGACTTCGTAGTAATGCCAGTTCTGGGTGAAATCACTCACCGTCGCTGACGACGAATCCGTGAGGATGAGCTTGCAGGTCGTCGCATTGCCCGAGAGCTCGACATACCAGCCGTTGTCGGCGTTCCAAGTCGAACCCTTCTTCTTTGCGACCGTGATGTAATCGCTCGACGCGAAGCCCGACGCCTTGAACCAGCCCGACGCCGTGAACGTCGCACCAACAGTGTGCGCGCTCTCATAGTCGGGCGCGCGGACAACCGCACCGGCCGTGAGGCCCGACCCGCCGAAGGGACTCGTCACCGTCGTGAGCGCCGTATTCGCCGTCCCGTCGAGCGCATGCCCCGTCGCGTCCTTGATTGTTTTTCCTCCCGCTTCACGCGCCGCAAAGTGCCAGACACCGACGTACTTGGACCAGGTTGCCTCCGGAGTGAGCGCCGCTTCCGTCACCTTCTTGCCGCCGAAATAGCAGGTAAGTTCCGTCGCGGCGGAAAGGCTCGGCACCTTGACCCAGACGAGGGATTCACCGCTCGGATTCCACTCCTCGACATCGAACGCGAGCGACGTGCCGTTCTCATCAACGAAGAGGAGGTCGCGCCCGCTGAAGCCAGCCGTCATCTTCGTCGTGTCGAAGCCGGGAATCGCGGACGAGAGCCGCACCAGCACGGGGAAGTCCGTATAGGTCTTGTCGCCAAGCAGGGTTTTCACCGAATCGCTGAGCGCAATCGGAAGCTTGAAGTTGAACTCACCGGGAAGCGTCGCCTTTCCGCCAACATAGATTTCGCTGGGAACCGCAGTCGCAACGCCGCTCTTGCCATCGGGGACGACGACCGACACCGCGTAGATGGCGGATGAGGAGAGCCCTGACGCCGCCGGATCAAAGACCTGATCGAGGACATCATTCGGCTTCAGCGCCCCGAGCGAGAGCTCGACCTTCAGGACGCCCGGTGCCGAGAAGACAATCTTCGTCTCGCCCGCCTCAACCGCCTGGATCTTGCCCGTCAGGCGGTAGGTTCCGTCACCGACCGGTGCCAGTGCGACATTCGCGACATGATAGTCACGCGCGTCGTAGAAATAGATCTCATGAATCTGGACCAGCGAATTGCCGTTGTTCTCCGTACAGGCGAACTTGTAGTAGGTATAGGGAGTGTAGTCAACCTGCTGGCACGCGAAATAACGCGACTCGCCACTCGACCACCTCGTCTCGTTCGAGCGCGAATCGAGCGGAGTCCACGTCTTCTCGTCGCCCTCGTCGTTCGAGCCGCAAAGCGTCCACGTCTTCGGCGCGCGCTCCGCCTGGTTGGCTCCACCCGACCCGCCATTGACGATGGCGTAGGACGTGATGACAGTCGGCTCTTTGAACGTGTAGACGAACCACGCGTTCGCTACATCCTTCGTGAGCCAGCGCGTCGTATCGCCCGAGACCTCACCATCGAAGGCCTTGTCCGCCCCACGGTTCAAACTGTACGCCGTCCCCGCCGAAGAGACGGAACCGGACTCCGCCGTCGTCAGATCAACAAGCGTCACCCCCACAGGAGGCGTATCCGCTGCGGGAACACGAAGCGAAGCGATCATCACCGCACCCAGAACCAATCCCAACCGACATTTTCTCATCTCTTTATCTCCTTAGATGTCTACTTGTTCATCTGGCATCCGCAGAACAGAATTCATTGCACAATAACGATAAGCCCGCCTGCTGTCGGCTTGACCGTCATGCAAATCGACGAACCATCCTGCGTTAGCGAACAAGTCCCTTTACCCTTGACGACGATGTCATCCTCAGCAATTGTGCCGGCAATCGATTTCGCCGTGAGGATCGTGTAGGTTCCCTTCTGGAAGCCGTCGGGAAGCGTCACCTCAAACTTTACGCCCGGATTAATCGTCACCGCCTGCGACGAGGTCATGAGCGGACGATCCGCCGGGAGCGGAAGTTCCGTCGCGAGCGTCACGCCTGTTCCGAACGAGAGCACCCCCGTGAACGTGGCCTCGGCCGTCTCACCACGCAGCTTGAAAGCCGAACCAATAAAGTCACTACTGCCAATTCGCGTCGTCCGTCCCGAGGTCAGCTTGCCGCCATCAAGATAGAGGAGATCGTTCTCGGAATGGAGCCCGAGATCAAACTCCTGTGGCGCCGTTCCGCAATTGAGCAACCCATCCTTTCGCACGATCACCGAGTTGTTCTTCGCGTGATTCGTCTCACTACCCTTGTTGGCTCCAAAGGTCACATAGCCTGTAATCCTGAGTGTCGAATCCTTTCCGACGATGACCGTATTGTCATGCGCAAGTTTCTTACCCCAGCGGAACGACGTCGTCTTGAAGGTCGACCCGTTGTCGATCAGGAACTCAAAATTCGTGAGCGAATCATCCGTTTCAAGGCTATTGCTGCTCTCGCCTGTTGAATTGTCATCTAGAATCAACTTGTTATTCACGCCGCCCGGGGTGAGCGTGGCGTTTAACATAAAGCTCGCATTGTTCGTGAACGAATAGACTAGACTTTCAGGACTCGAAGACCAGGACATCTGGTCGATGACCTTGCCGCCATCACGACAGATCACCTTGCCGTTCGTCCCGCAGATCTGCGTGCTGCCAGTCCCCTTGCGCAACACGCTACCCTCGCCCGTCACGATGATGGTAAAGGTATCGTTCGCCACGGCACCGAAACCTGTCGCTGGCACGCGGACAGGAATCGTTACATCCGCGCCATTGGTGACGACGAGCGTAGATCCGCCGTTCATCTGCAAATCATGATATTTACCGGTGCTTGTATTCGCAAGCTTAATACCATCCACGGTCAACGTCGTTCCACCGGAAACAAGCACGGACTGACGGCCGGAGCCGACGTTCGGCGCACCGGAGGTACTATTTCCCGTCAGACTGATCAAAGGAGCTTCCTCCCCATCACCACCTTTTTGAAGCTTGACCTTGCCTCCGCCGTAGATCCAGAGGTCGGCGAGCGTCGCATCCTCCTCGACGGAGACGACGATCTCGCCTTCGGCTCCAACCGTAAACTTCGCCGCGTCCTCAGCCGTCGGGGCGACATTGCCGATCCAATTCGCTCCGTCCGACCAAATTCCCGAAGTCTTCTCGGAGTTCCACTCGATGATCCCGCCCGCAGACACGACAAGCGACAGTGAGAAGACGACTCCCGTTGTCAGAATCAGTTCTCTTCCACGCATCTCTTACTCCCCCTTCGTATAATAGCGCACGTAGTCGATCTTCATTTCCATCGGGAACTTCGCGGCCGGGACGACCTTGCCGTTGAACTCCTCGCTCCACGCGAGTTTCCATCCGTCCGTCGAATACGTCTCGCGCGGATCGTTCTTATCCGCCGGCGAACCAACTGCAGAAAGCGCACCAAATGCCGCAACCACAAGCCCGATTCTCATCATCGATTTCTCCGTTACTCATCATACGATTTGCCACATTTCCCTTACTTCAGATAGGGGACTGTCCCTGGCAATCTTACTTCACGATAATCACGACGCCGCCACCTGTCACCACAACCCGCCCAGTCGCGCCCGCTGACGAATCGGCATAGACAGTCGTCTCGGTCAGCTCGTTGAGCTGCGCGGCCGAATAGGCACCGGCTGCAAGCTTGGGCAGGGCCGTGCCGTCGGACTTCGTGAGAAGCGCCTGCTTGACCTTCAGCATCTTGCCGTTCAGGTCAAGCTTGCCCGTCGTCCCCATTCGGAAACCCTTCACCTTCACATCCGCCGACAGCAGCGCCTTGCCGTTGGACGTAATGGCCAGCGTGGCGCTGCGGAAGTCATCCGTCTCGCCGCCGCCATGCAGCGAGGGGAACGGCGTCATGACGGCCGCCGTGTTGCCCGCATCGCCCTTGATGTAGACCGTGCCGCCGTTCTCGCCTTCCGCGGCGGTCTGCAGGTAGACGGTGCCGCCCGAAGACTGATTGCCCGACTGCGCGACCGTGATGCGCGAGAGCGGATAAGCGGTGAAGTCGGCGTCCGCATCCGTCAGTCGGATCGCCACACGTCCGCCGCCACCCTGCGTGCCGCCATAACCCGACTGCGTCGTCACGTTGATCGTCCCCTTGCCCTCAATGGAGCCGCAGGTGATATTGATGGTTCCGCCGCCGCCCGCACAATGGTCCTGATAGGGCGACTTCGCGTTTGCGCTGCCCGACAGGGTCAGCTTGCCGCCGACCGTCAGCTTCACCGAGCCGCCGCCGAATTCCGCCGTACCCGCATCGCCCGACTGCGCGCCTTCGCCCGGCAACATCGGATTCAAGATGGAGTCGTACGCATAGTTGGCCGCATTGGAATGATCCTTGGACACGCCGCCGTGGGCGCCATTGTAGCGGGAGGTGGGGAAGCCCAGCCCGGCCGGGGCGTCCGCATTGTAGTTTTTCCAGCCCGCGCCCGTGGCATCGACGGAGCCCTTCGACTCAACCGTCAGGTTGCCGGTCACGGTCAGGTCGCACCGGTTCGTGTAGGCATAGGTCGTCGCGTAACCAGAAACAACACCCAGGCGTCCGCCCGCGTTTACGCGCACGTCTCCTCGGAGCATGTAGGGCTTGTTCGCCTGTAACGTCCAGTTGTTGGCGATGAGATGCTCGGCAACCGTCGGCAGAATGAGGTCGCCCCCATCGACGACAAGGCCGCGGTTGCCGGTCGCGATGTGGCCACCGCCGCCGCCTATGCCGCCGCCGCCGCCATAGGCCTTGACGGACGCGAGACCGCCCGGCAGGGAGAGCGTGGTCCCAGCAGGAACGCGCAGACCCGCAATCGGACTGTTCAGGAAGACGAGTCCGTCCAGCGTCCAGCTCTCGTTCGCCGGGATGGCCAGCATGTTCTTGAATTCTGGCTGGAGACGCACGTAGCTGTAGTTGGCACCGCTCTGTCCGCTGACGTAAAGGACGCCGTTCGCACGCGTCGGGGACTTCACGAAGACGGTGCCGCCCGCCGCGGCATTGCGTCCGTTGAACGAGAAGCCCGCCGCGCACTTGCCGTTGACAAACGCCTCTTCGTTGTCCGTGATCGTCGTCGCGGACGTCAGCTCAAAGGCGATGCGCCCGCCGCTACCGGCCTGATAGGAACCGCCGCCGACCGACTCTGGCATGCGCACGCTGTAGGTGCCCGCACCGCTGACGGACGCGGCCTTGACGTAGATGGAACCCGACGCACCGCCCGTCGACGCGGCGGTCAGGACGCCGTCGTTCGCAAACGCACCCGTCGCCTCAAGGTAGATGGCGCCACCGCCCGCGCCCATCGCGTTGCCGGAGCCAAGCGCCTCCGGCTTCTTCATGCTGCCGTAGAGCTTGTCGTTGCCGGCCGAGCCCATCGGCGAGGCGTGGCAGCCGAGGGCGGACCCTGGGCGCGCCTGGTTGACGGCAAAGCCCTTGCCTTCCGCCGTGATCTTCACGCCCGCGCCAATCGTGACATCGCCGCCCGCGAGCACCTTGATGCGGAAGGTCTCTTCGGTCGCATTGGCGGGATGCGTCCAGGTTCCCGACGCGATCGTCAGGTTTCCGGCGATGTTCAGCGCCGTCGCATTCGAACCCGCAGCCTCGGGATACCGCGTCTTGATCGTCACGGTGCCGGTGTATTCATCCTCCTGCGTCCAGGACTTGACCGTGTCGCCGAGTCCGTTCTCGCCGCCGTCCCAAACCAGGTCCACACACGAGAAGCTGCCGGCAATGAGAACATCGTCAGACGCCGTCGGCACACGTCCCAGCGACCAGTTCGACGCGGTTGACGCGAGCGTATCGCCTTCCGAGACCCACACGTTCTTGTCCGCGGGAATCGCGCGGTTCGCCACCGTGACGGGAACGGACACGCCTTCGCTCGCCGTGTTGCCGCAACCGACCGAAACCGTCAGCGTCGTATCTTCACGGACGGAGGTATCTACCAGCGGCTTCACCTGGAATGTCGCCGATGTCGCGCCCGCCGGAATGACGACGGGATTCTCCATGGGCCGATAGTTGACGCCTTCCTTTGCCGTTCCTTCTGTCAGGACGATCGTGACGGGGAGCGCCACCGGATCCGCCGACGCGCGTGAAACCGTCAGCTCCGCCGGAACCTTGTCTTCCTCCGCCGCGTCCCGCGTCTTCGTCAGGCTCAGCGCACCCGTGTAGAACGAGGCCGCAGACGATTCCACAGTCTCCTCACCCTGAACGGACGTGAACCTGACCGCGTAGGTCGTGTTGGCGTTCAGCGTCGCAGGAAGCGCATAGGTGAAGTTCTGATCGTAATCGCTCCCCGTGAAGCTGCCGACGGTCTCAACCGTTTCCGTCACGCCGTCGCTGACGACAGCCTTGATTTCGCAGTCGGTACGGCAGAGGAAGGAACCGGCCGCCTGATAGGAACCGTTCACACGCGAGATGACAGGATCGCTCTTGAATTTCAAATCCGCCGGGAACGGCTGATTATAGAACTCCAGCTGTCCGAGAACCGTGTAGTCGTCCGACTTGTTCGCCGTCACCTGCAGGAGGTAATAGCGGTATTCCGCTGTCTTCTGCAGCCACAGAACGCGCGAGCCGAAGTCGTAGTTGCCGACGGCATTATAGTTGTGGAAGACGTCCGTGCGCGTATCGAGCTTGTACCAAGACGCGTCCGTTGCCGCCGTCGGAGCCGACTCGGCGTTCGACCCGTAGAGCTTGAAGGAAACCGGCACGCGACTGTCGTAACCGTTGTTCGTCGCCTGACGGAGGGCGTACGAGGTGATGCGCGTCGCGGACGGGAACTTGTAGATCACCCACGATGTACGGCTATTCTGTATCCACCGCGTATTGAGCTTTCCGTCAAAGCAGTTCTTCTCATTGTTATACACCCCCGAGAACGTTGCATTCGCAGCGCCGGCCGACGTATCGACAAGGTTGACGCCCTCCCACGCCTGTTGCGCCGCGGCTGGCGCGTTGGAACCGTACTCGTAGACCCAGGCATCGAAGCCCGCCTGCGCAGACAGCGCAAGCCCGGCGACGGCCGACCAGACGGCAACGGACAATTTCCTGCTCACCATCTTCACACCCCGCATAACTTACTCCCCCTTCGTATAATAACGCACGTAGTCGATCTTCATCTCCATCGGGAACTTCGCGGCGGGGACGACCTTGCCGGTCTTGGGGTCGGTCCAGTCCTCGTCGACGACCTTGTTGCCGTAGCCGCCGAGGGCGAGGTTGAGGAGAAGATAATGCGGCTTGCGGAACGGATTCGTTCCGTCCGGCCAGTCGCTGCGGGAGAGGTTCGCCCCACCGTAGCGCTTGCCGTCGTAGAACATGACGAGCTTGTCCTCGTACCAGTCGAGCGTGTAGGTGTGGAAGCCGTTGTACGGCTCTTCGCCCGGCTTGTCGAAGCGGCGGTCGCCGCCACCCGTCACCTTGTGGTGCTCGTTCGCCTTCTGCTTCCAGCCCTTGTCTGAGGTGTGCAGGCACGCGGCGACGCGGCACGGATTGTTGCCCCAGATCTCGACGATGTCGATTTCGCCGCAGCAGGGCCAGTTCCAGTAATCGGGATCGTCCTTCGGCTTCCGGAGGCAATCCCCGAGCGTCCAGATCGCGGGCCACGCGCCATGTCCGCCCGGCATCTGCGCACGCACCTCGATGCGTCCGTAGAGGAACGAGCGCTTCGAGACGATGTCCGCCGACGTGTACTTCGCCTCCTTGATGCCGTACTTCCAGCCGCTCTTCTGCTTCAGGTAGTCGGCGTTGGGCCACGTCTCCTTGCGCGCGGTGATGACGAGTGCGCCGTCCTTCTGCGTGCAGTTCTCCGCGCGCATGTCGGTGTAGTACTGCGGCTCGTGATTGCGGATGAAGCCAACCTCGGGCTGCCACACCGCGCGATCGGGTGCGCCCGTGCCGTTGAACTCCTCACTCCACGCGAGTTTCCATCCATCCGTCGAATACGTCTCGCGGGGATCCTTCTTATCCGCCGGCGAACCAACAGCCGAAGAAATCAATCCAACAACAGCCCAAAAGCCCGTAATCCGAACAGATGCGACTACCTGTTTCCGAAGCGTCATGAACATTCCCCTATTTTCTTTCTAAGTCTAAATCATTATACCAAAACGACGCGATTTGGCAAAATACACCAAAGTGTACGGGTGCGATTTTCTCGCACTCGGAGGTCAATGATCCGTCAAAGGGATGTCACCTGAGAAAATCGCACCCTCAAGAACTGGCGAATCATCTTTCAATCGGGCGATGGCCTCGTCCGGACCGAGCGGTCGCACGACTCGCCGGACGGATGGGTCCGACGAGCCCCGACTTGGAACCATGGTAGAGCGTGTGAATCAAGATTTCACCCCCAGACTTTCAGAGACCTTCGTGACCGCCGCAGCAAGATCAAGATCGTGAAGTCCCGGATAGGCTGCGACCAGCCATTCCGGAGAAATCGCATTGACGAGTTCAGCGCTCTTTACATCATATTGCCACTGATAACGCGCATAGAACTGGCCGATCCAGTTCGGCGCAAAACCAGTCATCGGCGAACCGTCTTTCGCCTGATAAGACTCCGTTGAAACAAAATATTCCTTGAGCGCTGCCGAATCAAGATTTGCGAGATAGGCATCACCCTGATCAAGCGCCGCGCGTGTCGAACTCGCCATGTAGGCCTTCACGAATGCAAGTCCGTCACGCGTCGGCCAATCGTCCTGCAGACGCTCAAAGAGACGCCCTTGCGTCTCAACGATTTCATCAACATAGGATTCGCTGTACGGATGGTTCATACGCGAGTCTCCTCCCTGATGATATCCGAGAAAAGCCGCTCCAACTTATTGAAGCCAGGATCGGCAATCAGTTCGCGCATCTTGTCTCTCGCCGCCGAATCGCGACGGACATAATCGGCATGCTTCTCCGAAAAGACAACCGGCAGGCGCTGGTCGGGAAGAGATTTGAGCTGACGATAGGCACGCTCCGACTTGACGGTGTATTGGATGCCGAATCCACCCAGTTTCAACAAGCCATCAAGCGCGGAGACGTCGATCTCGTCGCGCACAAAAGCCTTGGCAATATAAAAATACGAGGCATCCGCACGCCAACCAACAACAACGTCATACGACAAAAGGTCGATGCCATACCGTGAAATGAAAATCGGCGCACGGCGGCGATAAGCCGAGGACTCGTCCGCCGCGCGATGCTTCATCAGCTCGGCAATCCACGACAAGACGCCGGCTTCACGGAAATCAAAGACTTTCAGCCCATCCAAATCCAGCTCGAACGCATGGATCCAACCATCTAGAGAATTCGGGCGGTAGACAGCCCATTCCGCAGCAAGTTCCGCACGATCCGTCAGATAAAAGCCAGCGCCATAATCATGGAAATCAGAGCCAAGGCCGAACTTGGGTTCGACCTCTGCCGTCTGACTTCCATGATAGAGCGTCTTGATCATCTTGTCTTACTTAGATTCGTCCATAGACAAATCGGCCTCCGCCTTCTCGGCGGGAGTCGCTTCATCCTTCAGTTCTTCGAGAAGCGCAGCCTTTTCGGCTTCGACTTCCGCCGCGCGTTCGGCACGCTCGGCATCGTCCTTGTTCTTCTGCTTTTTCTCTTCGATCGCGCGCTGTCCGAGCTCGACCGCGCGATCCAGCTTCGCCTTTTCGATCGCCAGCTTCGCGGCATGCTCCTCGTCCAGCTTCGCCCATTCCTCCTTCTGACGACGCAACTGCTCCTTCTGCGAAACAGGATCTGCCAGCTTTGACTCGGACCAACCATTGTCGTCCAACGGACGAGTATCACTCAAGGCGTTCTTCAAATGTCGAGCCTTGCGTTCTGCCTCTTGAGCGTCGTTGAGTACATAGGGTGTCATGAACACCAAAAGTTCCTTGCGACCTTCGGTCTGTGTCACACGGCCAAACAGCCACTTGCCAACCCACGGAATATCCTTGAGAATCGGAATGCCCGTCTGCTTTTCCGAAATCGACTTCTCCGTCAGACCTCCCAAGACGACGGTCTGCTTGTTCTCCAGGATGACATCCGCCGTCATCTTGCGCGTCAATGCCGTATCGATGTCTTCCTTCGACGGCGAGCCGTCCTTAGTCGAGACAAGGACAGTCTGACCCGCACCAATCTGAGAATACTCTTCTTCAACCTCAAGCATGACCGTTCCATTGGGATTGATCTTTGGCGTCACCTTGATCTTGATGCCAAGTTCCTTGTCAGAATAGTTGTACGAGACAGTCGAATTGCTGTAGCCGCCCGAAGATGCCGTAGACCCCGAATAGAACTTACGCGATTCGGTTGCCTCAATGGTCGCATCCTTATTGTCCACGGTCATAACAATCGGCGAGGCCAGATACTTCGCACGACTATCCGACTTCGACGCGGCGACCACAGCCGCCAGGTCCAACTTTTCCGAGAACAGCGCGTAACTAAGGCCGGCCGACCCCGGCGCAAAAATAGACGGAAGCTTTGTGGTCGCACCATCAATAAGAGCGTTCGCCGCATTTGTTACCGCACCCGCCACAGGTGTACTTGAGCCACCACCGCCGCCAATGGCCTGCTGATAGCGATCGTTCTTTTTCTGCATGCCATGAACCCAGTCGATGCCTGTCGCGAGATCGTCGCCGAGCCCCACCTCGACAATCACGGTCTCAATCAAGACCTGCGCG
Source organism: uncultured Verrucomicrobiota bacterium (assembly GCA_945834475.1). Lineage (GTDB taxonomy): Bacteria > Verrucomicrobiota > Kiritimatiellia > RFP12 > UBA1067 > UBA1067. Next base: position 3,334 of record CAMAHK010000063.1, on the reverse strand, counting down.
AGCTTGATATCCATCGACTCGATAATCTGCTCGATGACGGGAACGAGTTCCTTGTTCGTCATCACGACGAGACCATTGATGCGCTTGTCGGCGAGGACGGTCGTATTCTCCTTCGAGAGTTCGCCGGCCTTCGCCTCGCCCGTACGCTGGTTGGCAGGATTTTTGGCCGCGGTCGGCGTTCTGTTGCGCGTCACGTTCGCGTTCGTGCCACTCTTGGCGGCCTGGTTCTGATTGCCCTTCGAGGAACTCTTCGAACTGGCCGCGTTGCCGATGAGATCGTTGATCATATCCGAGACATCCTCGGAGTCAGCATACTTGAGACGGTAGACCTTTACGACCGTGTCGGGCGTCGTTTCGACGTCCAACTGCTCAATCACCTTGTCAAAGAAGTTCATGTTCGACTGCGAGGTGACGATGATGAGCTTGTTCGAGCGCTCGTCGGAAAGAATCAGCACCTTGCCGCGAATCATGCCGCGATCAGCGTCGGAGACGGACGTGACAAGCGACTCGTTCACTGTCGGGGCCGGCGGCTGATTGTTGGCTCCAGGGCGTCCAAGCAGTGTGCGCGGCTGCAGCGGCAGAAGGGTCGGACGCTGCGGCTGCTTGGCCTGTTTGCCCTGCTTCTCGAGTTCCTTCTGGCTTTCCTGCACGATCGCCTCAAGCGCCGTCTTGATGTCCTGTGCCGCCGCGTTCTTGATCTGGCGAATGAAGACATTCTCCGTCACCGGCGTCGGCACGTCGATTGTCTTCGCGATCTCGCGCATGCGCTGGATGTTCATCTCCGTATCGGTGACGAGAATGGAGCTCGTCCGCTCAAAGACATTGAGAACGCCCTTGTCGCTCTTAAGTCCCTCCAGCGCCTTCTGCGCTTCATCGAGCGCGATGTTGCGGAACGTGAGCATCAGCGAGACGACCTTCGTCGATTCGCCCAGTTCGGCGTCGGGATCCATAATGAGCGGAATGCCGTCCTTACGAACGGTAGCGCGAGGGAGCGCCCGCACGAACTTCTCGCCGTACGGCTCGAGGTGGACGCTATTCATCTCGAGGACCGTCTCGATCGCGAGGATCTTGTCCTCATCGGTGAGTTCCTGCCCCTGCTTGGGCTGCAGGGTGATCGTCGCGGCCGGAACCGACGGATCCTTGAGGACCGTCTTGCCAACGAGGTTTCCATAGACCATGAGAACAATGTCCAGCGCCGCCCCATTGAACTCGATCGAGCGTCCGCCGACATCGACCTTCGACGCCCCCGGATCGGCCGGATTCGTCGGCCTGTTCTCTACTGCAGCCGAAGCGTCAGCCGCACCGGTCGAAGCCGAAGTCAACGGACGGTTGAGCCCGAGACGATTCGGACGATTCAAGCCGCCGCTCCGATTCAAGAGCCCCTGAGCAAACCCTTCGCCAGCCAAAGCGAGAATTGCGATTGCAGTAATAACTTTCTTCATATCAACCTTTCAAATCTTCACGACTTGCGACAACCGACGCGCGACAACCTAAAACCAACAACCAACAACTACTCCCCACGCATATACGCGCATGTGATTGACATCGAACCCTTCAGGTAGCCCTTCTTGCTCTTGTTGGGCTGAATGTACAGTTCCTTGATGTCGAACATGCCTTGCTCGGTGTTCTCGAGCGCGTGCATGAACTTGACGAGCGACTCAAGCGACGCCTCGAGATTTCGAACCTCGATCGGCAGTTCCAAGACATCGCCCGCCTCGACTTCCTTGCCGTAGCTGCTCTGCGTGATCAGCACGTTGTTCGTGCGCGCGAGCTCTTCGACCTTGCGGAGCCACGTCGTGTCCGTCGCCTGTCCGTCCGCAAACATCGGCATCGCCGCCTTCTCGGCCTCGTAGGCCTCGTTCCACTTGTTCCGCTGTGCGATCAGCCGCTCTTCCTTCGCAAAGGTCGCGCAGGCCTTGTCGTACTGCTTGGCCGCCTTCTTCCAGGCGCTCTCTGCCGAGAGGAACCACAGGCCGACCGCGATCGCGAACATCACGATCACGCCAGCAACGGCCATCAGGGCTTTTTCTTTCATTGCTCCGGCTCCTCGTACTCGCAGGTGATTTCAAACTTGTGCCGTCCGCCCTGGAAGTTGACAGAGCCGAGGTCGACGACCTTGAAGACCGGCTCGCCGCGCGAACCGTCCTCCTGCGCCTCCGTGCCCATCTCGGCGAGACTATCCTTGAGCTGGTAGGCCTCGTCCTTCTCGTCCGTTTCGCCACGCACGGTCACGCCGCCGTCACGCGTGAAACGCCAGTCGAAAAGCGTCACGCCCGCCGGCAGGCGGTCAGAGACGGCCTTCATGATCTCGAGCGCCCCGCGCGCATGGTCGGAATACTTGCGCACAAGTTCCGTCTTCGCCTTCTTCTCGGCGACGGCCTTGTACTGCTTCGCATGCGCCTTGGAGAGTCCCTTAACATGGTCGGTCATGAACCCGTAGACGACAGGAACGCCGAAAAGAACGGCCATGACCAAAAGCCAGAGGCTGCCGGCAACAATAAGGTTTCGCGTGAGTTTCGTCTTGAACCGCGCCTCCGCCAAAACCTCGCGCCAACTCTCGGGCAAGGCGTCCAGCGTTCCGCTTTCCTCCGCGCGCTCAAGATTGCCCCTTAAGGCCGAATCAAGATCCAGTTCGCGCTCAATGGTCTCAACCAATTCCTTCGGGCCATTGAAATCTTCGGCCTCCAAGAGCGAAAGCCAGGTCTCGCGCTTGAGATCGCTGTCATCGGCAATCGCGCGGATCGACACGGGCTGATCGCCGTCAAGGACAATGAGAGCCAATCCGTCGGATGACTTGAGAATGACAAGACGCCGCGCTCCGTCGTCGGTCTTAATCTCGGACCACAGGCCACGAAGCGCACCAATCGCCAACGCATCGATACGGACAACATTGAGCTTCGCCGCGTCCAACGCCTCGGCGATGTCGTCGGCCGAGCTTTCCGGAAAAGCCGCCGCGATAACCGACTGTCCGACGGACGATTCCGACACGGTCTCGCAACTCACCGCCAGCGAATCGTCCGGGTACGGGGAAAGCGACTTGAGAACGGGTGTGGCGACAGCCACGGGATCTTCCCCCGCTGGCACACGGATCATTTTCACCAAAAGACGCGAAAGCGGCAATGCCAAAACCGCCTCATGCCCAGACGACTCATTCGCCAGCACATGAAGTTCCCCGCCTAGGAAGGTGGCGACTTTCATTTCTGATTTCATCATTTCATATTATAGCAAATTAATTTGCATGAGGGTAATGGGTTAACCACTGAGCTGGGCGCCCTCTGCACAACAGGAATATCGACGCGCAAGCGGGCGCGGGGCTTTAACCGCTCCAGGCCGG
>CAMAHK010000062.1 GCA_945834475.1 uncultured Verrucomicrobiota bacterium | reverse complement strand
ACGCCGCCGCATGAAAGACATTCGGCGGGATGAGGTTGACTATCTGCCGGAGGATAGGGTATACTGTCTTCGTTGCTTCTGGTGGTTTTTGTTTTTTCATAACCCTGTAGGTTACAGGATTACGCTAATGAATTTAAATCTGTTTGGGAGTGTATTTATGATTAAAAGATGGCAAGAGGATATTCTTCGTGAAGAGCTTTCGGTTTGCCGTGGCGTGCATTTGACCGGCGCGCGTCAATGAATCATGAGCGTTGAACTTCTTGCGCCTGCGGGCGATTTCCAGACGGCCCTTGCGGCCTTTGAGGCGGGCGCGGACGCGGTGTATTGCGGACTTGCCGATTTCTCGGCGCGCGCCTTCGCGACGAACCTTACGTTCGAGGAACTCGAGCAGCTCCTCGCCTATGCGCGGGGTGGGAGGAATGCGGAGGGAGATTCTGAACGACGCGACAAGAGTGTCGCGTCCCCGATTGCTGACGCAACAAACGGGGGCGAGGCACTCCTGCCTCGCCGCAAGAGAGTTTATGTTACCTTCAACACGCTTCTCGACGAGGACCAGTTCGAGGGGGCGATCGAGACGTTGGCGAAGCTTGAGGAGATCGGTCCCGACGGCGTGATCGTGCAGGATCTCGGCGTCGCGAAGCTCATCCGCGAGCATTTTCCACGACTGGCGCTGCACGCGTCGACGCAGCTCGTCGCGCACAATCTCGAAGGCGTTCTCGCGCTCAAGGAGCTTGGCTTCGTGCGCGTCGTCCTCGCGCGCGAACTTTCGCTCGAGGAGATTTCGTCCATCGCGAAGCGCTGCGGCGGCCTGGAACTCGAAGTCTTCATCCACGGCGCACTGTGCTATTCGCTGTCGGGACTCTGCCTTTTCGGTGCGATGGAGAAAGGCCGGAGCGGCAACCGCGGGAAGTGTCCGTATTGCTGCCGGATGGGGTATGAGGGGAAGGTCCAAGGCCAAGGTGAAGGTGAACGGCGGAAGGATCTCTTCTATCCGTTTTCGATGAGGGATCTGCGGGTTGGCGAGGATGTGAAGAAGCTTGTCGAGGCGGGCGTCGTTTCGCTCAAGATCGAAGGGCGCATGAAGTCGCCGCTCTACGTCGCGAGCGTGACGCGCTACTACCGCCAGTTCCTGGACAGCACGGCACCGACGCGGCCCTCAGCGACAGGCGCTGGTACGCCAACCCGCGCCGTCACGCCGGCCGATCTGGAGACGGTCTTCTCGCGTCGCACGACCGAACTTTATCTCCACGGCCGTCCGCTCTCCACGTTCTCCACCTCTACACGGCCAGACACGCCTATTGACTCGGAATCGCTCGGGCACTTGGGGACGCCGATCGGCGTCGTGAAAAAGGTGACGCGCGACCGCGAGGGACTTTTCTGGCTGCGCTTCCACACGAGCCGCGGACTCGAGAAGCACGACGGCCTTCAGTTTGACGCGGTCGATGAGGATGGCAAGCATCTCGGCATGGCCGTGCACGAAATGCGTCAGGCGATCTCGCGCCGTCCCGTCTTCGAGGTGAATGCGGGCGTCGACGTCGAGATTCAGATCACGGAGGAGATGGATCGTGCGCTCAAGCCGGGCATGGAGATTTACTGTTCGATGTCCAACGCCGTCAAGCGGATGTTCCCCGCGCCGTCGTTCCGTCCGAGCGACTACGAGGGACTGCGTACGGTGGATTTGCGGGTGAGACTGACGGGAAGCGGAATTGAAGTTTTTGTCCCGGCGAGGCAAGAGTGCCTCGCCCCCGATGCTGACCGTGCCCAACGGGGACGCGACACTCTTGTCGCGTCGCTTAGGATCAGTCTCACCGCAGCCAAAGACCCCACGAAGACGCCTGATGCCATTCGCAAGGCGTTTGCGAAGCTCGGTGGCACAGGCTATCGCCTTGGCGAAGTGACGGTGGAGGATCCCGATAAGCTCTTCGCGCCGATGAGCGTCTTGAACGACCTCCGACGTGATCTCGTCGAGAAACTCGACGCGGCGCGGAACCGTGAGCTGAGCGCGAAGATCGAGGCGGTGAAGGGGGAGGTCGTGGAGGTCGTTGCCGAACGACACGGTACGGGGCTTGGAAGCGCCGCGGCCGAGACGGCTCGCGGTACGGAGCTGCCTCGCCGCGTCAAGCTTCGCGCCGATCAGACGCTTCCGGCGGGCGATTTCGACGAAGTCATCATCGCCATCAACCCCACCACGCAGACAGAAGACCTTAACCCCTTCCACTCTTCAACTTCAACTCAAAACTTCAACTTCCCTCCCCGCCTCGCGCTCCCCGTCTACACCGATGAGCCGAGTTTCAACAAGCTCCGCTCGCTGGTGAAGCGGCTCGTGCGCGAAGGGTATGAGAAGTGGGAGTGCGCGGATCTCGCGACGCTGCGACTTTTGAAGCAGGTCGGCGTCACCGACATCACGGCGGACTGGACGCTTTATGCCTTTAACGCGCGGGCGCTCGCGGAACTTTCGGCGGCAGGCGTGAAACGCTTCGTGGCGAGTCCCGAGAACTCGCGCGAGAACCTGCAGTATCTCGCCGAGTCGGGGTATGACGTCGAGTTTCTTGAGCAGCAGTCGACGCCGCTCTTCATCTCGCTGACGCGGCCGGCCGGGACACCTGGCCATGCCCTCGCCGTTTACCCGCGCGATGGGCTTTGGGTGACGACGAAGCTGGTGCCGCGCACGTTCGATCTGCCGAAAGGCGTCGCGACGCGTCTCGACCTCTCCTGGGATCCGCCTTCGCCAGAGATTTCGGCGGATTGAGGTTTTTCGACTTTCGACAACCGACTTGCGGGCGCAACCAACAACCAGCAACCAGCAACCAACCACTCATGATTCTCGTCGAAACATGGCAGAAGTTCAAGAAGATCGCCTGGTTCCTGCCGGGCTTTCTCCTGTACGCGGCGTTTCCTCCGATGGGGGAGATGACGGACATCCTCTTCGCCCTGGCGCCGCTGATGTGGCTCTCGCGGCAGGGTGATGCGAAGACGAGTGCGAAGCGGTGGGCGCAGAGCGGCATCTTCTTCTGGGTGGCGACGCTCTCGTGGATGCCGGCGATCGTAAAGAATGGTGGCCCGTGGCCGCTCGTGTTGCTCGGCTGGTTCGCCCTCGCAGCATATTGTACCGCCTACTTTGCGGCGTACGGCTGGTTAAGCGCGGCGTATTGGGGCTGGGTGCGGGGCGGCGCGATGGGGTCATCGCGCCCTACCGGCGTGGCGACAGGGCCCCAGTGCCCTGTCGTTTGGCGGATCATAGGCATTCTCCTTGTCGAGCCGGTGCTCTGGTGCGGACTCGAACTCATTCGCTCGCGATTCGGCGGAGGGTTCGCGTGGAATCAGCTCGGCGTGGTGCCGGCAAATGCGGGCTTTGGCGGTCCCGCGGCGATTGGCGGCGTGTATTTGTTGTCGGCGGTGGTGGTGATGATCAACGGATCAATCGCGGGCATCGCCGAGCGGGTGCTGGCCAAGACACGGAATCGCTGGGGGACGCTTGAGACGCTCGCGGTCTTTGTGGTCATATGGGGGATCTATTCCGTTCCGCTGCCCGCCCTCGGGCGCGGAGATGTAACAGCCGAGCTTGGAGACGCCGCGGCCGAGGCGGCCGGCGGTACGGAGTCGCTCAAGGTTGCGCTGGTGCAGCGGAATTTTCCGTGTTGCTTCAAGGCGCAGGAGGAGAGTCCGATCGCGGTCTATTCGAATCTGCTTGCGACGGCGTCGTATCTGAAGCCGGATCTTGTCGTTTTGCCCGAGAGCGCGATGAGCGAGTTCGGCCCTCTTGATCAGCAGGGCGGCTTTCGCTTTGCGCGGTGGGTGCAGCGGTTGACGGACGGCGCGGCGCTTCTCTCGGGTGGCACGCGGTATGGTGACGGGGTGTGCTACAATTCGGCGGGACTCTATCAGGTGGGGGGAGAGCAGGTTGAGGTTGAAGGTGGAGGTGGACAGAGGTGGCCGCTTTTGTTTGATTGCTATGACAAGGTGCATTTGGTGCCGTTTGGGGAGTTTATTCCGGGGGACAAGTGGTTCCCGGTCTTGCAGAAGCTTGCGCCGGTCGGGTCGTGCTGGCCAGGAGTGACGAAGGTGTTGAATCTTATTGCATGCGACAAGAAAGTCTCGTTCGGTGTCGCGATCTGCTATGAAGATACGGACTCGGCGCTTTGCCGTGAACTTGCGGCGAAGGGGGCGAGGTTCCTTTGCTTTATTACAAATGACAGTTGGTTCTCGGAGTCGAACGAGGCGTGGGCGCATGCGTGGCAGGCGACGGCTCGGGCGATTGAGACGGGGCTTCCGGTGGTGCGCGTCGGTAATTCGGGCGTGACGGGGGTGATTACACCCGACGGGCGGCGCTCGTGGCTCGTGGGGGCCGACGGGAAAGTGCTGGTGGACAAGGCGGGCGTGATGATGGAGCGGGTGGAACTGTTACCCGCCGCGGGCGAGACGCACCGCGGTACGGTGTACACCTGGTTGGGGGACGGACCTCTCGGCATTCTTTTTACGCTTCTCATCGGGGCGATGATTTTGGTAGAATATGCTAATAAATTCGAAAGAGAAAGAATTTTGAAATGAACAACGAAGAGCTTTGTCCTTGCAAGTCGGGTAAGAACTTTGGCGACTGTTGCGGTCCCATCATCGCGGGTACGGCGAAGGCCGAGACGGCCGAGGCACTGATGCGGGCGCGCTATTCATCGTATGTGACGGGCGATATCGAGTTTCTCAAGACGTCCGCGACGGCGGCGGTGCAGGAGCAGTTCGACGAGAAGGCCTCGGCGGCGTGGTCTGCGGCGGCCGAATGGCACGGGCTCGAGATCCTCAAGGCCGAGAAGGGGCAGAAGGGCGACAAGACGGGTGTCGTTGAGTTTCGTGCGCTTTACACGGCGAACGGCGAGTTCTGCAACCACCATGAGATCTCGACGTTCGTCAAGGAAGCGGACGGTTGGAAGTTCGAGGACGGCGAACTGATCGGCGAGAAGCCGACGGTGCGCGAGGAACCGAAGGTTGGCCGCAACGATCCGTGTCCGTGCGGCAGCGGCAAGAAGTACAAGAAGTGCTGCGGGGCGAAGTGAGCAGTAATCCTGATTTTGACAGATGGTATGCGGCCAAGAGCGCTCGGTTCCTGGTCGAGCCGTCGCATTGTCTGGAGACGTTCGGCAACACGCTCGTCAACTATCATCTCATCTCGGAGCTTGACGACCATCCGGGGAAGATCCGCGTTCGCGAGGGACGCTTGGAGGCGCATCAGCCGCTCGTCATCACCCCGCATTTCCAGGAGACGGAGTTCGAGGGCTTTGGCGACAAGGCGCGCGAGTACTTCGATTTTCTGAAAGAGAACGAAGAGCATCTGCGCGTGTTGCAGTACGGGTATCACCTCAAGAGCGACAATTTCTCGGAGCAGATCGTGACGGACCGTCTCTCGGCCGTGACTGAGCGCGTCAAGGCGTCCGTGCTCGCGAGCGGCGACAAGTTCGCGGCGGTTGTGCAGTGCGTGGACGAGCCGTGGGATGTCGCGCTGGTCGAGCTCTGGCTGCGCGAAGTGAACCGGAGCGCGAAGACGAACATTCGGGATTTGCAGAAGAGCGGCAGGCTGTTCTGACGAACAGGTTGAGGTGGAGAAAAGAGGTGGAGGTGGAGGTTTTGTTTCTTAGCGGGAGGGAGAAGTATGGACAAGCAGACTAAGGTTATTGCGATTGCGAATCAGAAGGGCGGCGTCGGCAAGACGACGACGGTGGTGAACCTCGCGGCGGCGCTGTCGGCGCGCAAGCGCACGGTCCTCGTCGTGGACCTCGATCCGCAGGCGCATGCGACGCTCGGCCTCGGGCTTGAGAAGCAGCAGGGCATCTCGATGTACTCCGTGCTGACGGGCGCGGCGGCGATTGCCGACGTCATTCAGCCGACGAAGTGGACGAACCTGAACGTCATTCCCTCGGAAGTCGACTTGGCGGGCGCCGAACTTGAGTTCGGTATGCGTGAGGATCGCCTGACGATGATCAAGGATGCGCTCGCTCCGGTGAAGGAGTCGGGGGCGTTCGACTACATCATCCTCGACTGTCCGCCGTCGCTCGGCATCGTGATGACGTCCGCGCTCGTGGCGACGGACGGCGTCCTCATTCCGATTCAGGCCGAGTTCCTCGCGATGGACGGCCTTGCGCTCATCACGGGTTCGATCGACCGCATCCGCGCGGGGGTGAATCCAAACCTCGAGCTGAACGGCATCGTCTTCACGATGGTCAATTCCGTCGCGAAGCTGACGCAGGACGTGATGGAGGAAGTGCGCGGACATTTCGCGGACAAGGTCTATGAGACGTACATTCCGCGCAACGTGCGCGTTTCCGAGGCGCCCTCGATGGGCACGCCGGTCGTCTTCCTCGATCCGCGCTCGAAAGGTGCCGAGGCGTACAAGGCCTTCGCCTGGGAGTTCATGGCGAAGAACCCGACGCGGTTGAATGCCGTACCGCCGCCCGCCTCGGGCGCGGCGACACCCGAACAACATCCTGTTACCCCGGCCCTCGAGGCCGAGACTCCTGACCCGCTTACCTCTCAAACTTCCCCTGCCGAGCAATGACGCTCTCGGTCGTCATCACGACGCGGAACGAAGCGGACAACATCGCGAACTGCATCCATGCGTTTGATGCCGTTCGCGATCGTGTTGAGATTATTGTCGTCGATAACCAGTCGACCGATGCGACGAAGGCGATCGCGGCGGAGCTGGGTGCGACCGTGCTTGACAAGGGCCCCGAGCGGTGTGCCCAGCGCAATCTCGGCTGGCAAATGGCGAAGGCCGACTGGGTGATCGTTCTTGACGCCGACATGATCCTCCCGGCGGAGACGATCGAGGAGATTTTGGCGAAGACCGTACCGCCGCCCGCCCTCGGGCGCGGCGTGGCACAGAATGGCTTGGAGGTGCCGCGGCCGAGGGCGGCCGGCGGTACGGCACAGGCCTACTGGATCCCTGAGGTTCGCACAGGCACGGGCCTTCGCACGAAGGCGCGCAATTTCGAGCGCTCGTTTTACGACGGCACGTGCATTGACGCGCTGCGGCTTTTCCACAAGTCGGTTCTCGAGGCGACGGGCGGGTATGATGAGAACCTGATTGCCGGTGGCGAGGACTGGGAACTCGACATTCGCGTGTTGGCGACGGGTGCGCGGTGTGAAGTCCTCAAGAACCCTCTCATTCACAACGAGAAGAAGCTCTCGCTCACGCGCATGCTTGAGAAGAAAGCGTACTATACGCAGTCGATGGCGGCGTATCAGGCGAAGTGGAAGGGACATCCCGCGCTCAAGAAGCAGTTCGGGTTCAGCTACCGCTACTTCGGCGTTTTCGTCGAGAAGGGCAAGTGGAAAAAGCTTCTTCGCCATCCGATTCTCGCATCCGTCATGTATTTCGAACGCATTCTCGTCGGCTTTACCTATCTCTGCAATCGATAGAGAGCCACCATCGTCAACCTCAACCTCCAACCTCAACCTCCATATGAACGACGATCGAGTTTCTCAGGCGGAAGCGCTCTTCATGAGCGGGTGCAATTGTTCGCAGGCGGTGTTCGCCGCGTGTGCCGACGAGCTGGGGCTTGACGAGGAGACGGCCAAGAAGGTGGCGCTGGGCCTCGGAGGAGGCGTCGGACGGATGCGCGAGGTCTGCGGCACGGTGACGGCGGCGGCGATGGTGCTCGGGATGCGCCATGGTCCCGATAAGGCGGCCGCCTATGCAAAGGTGCAGGAGTTTTGCGCGGCATTCAAGGCTGAGACGGGCTCAATCGTCTGCAAGGAGCTGCTTTCCGGGACGGACGCGACGCAGGGAGGAGCCCCCGAAGCCCGCACAGAGACGTACTACAAGAAGCGTCCTTGTGTCGAGCTGGTCAAACTCTCGGTTTCGATTCTTGAAAAGATGAAAGAGGCTCTCTAAAATGAACGTGATTGCCACAGATATTCCGGATGTCAAGATCATTGAACCCGTCATTCATCGGGATGCGCGCGGGTACTTTGCCGAGACCTACAACGAGGCGCGGTATGTTGCCGCGGGAATTACGGCGAAGTTCGTGCAGGACAATGAGAGTTGCTCGTCTCGCGGTGTTTTGCGTGGCCTTCACTGGCAGGCAGGCGAGCATTGCCAGGCCAAGCTCGTGCGGGTCATACGCGGCGCGGTGTGGGACGTGGCGGTCGACATTCGCAAGGGGTCGCCGACCTTCGGCAAGGCGGTGAGTTGTGAACTGACGGCCGAGAACGGACGCCAGTTCTACATCCCGAGGGGCTTTGCCCACGGCTTCGTCGTCCTGGAGGACAACACGCTCTTTTCCTACAAGTGTGACAATCTCTATTGCAAGGAGTCCGAGCGTGGCCTCAAGTTCGACGATCCGGCGCTCGGCATCAAGTGGCCGTGGCCGGGTCGGGATTTCCTGCTCTCGGAGAAGGACAAGCTGCATCCGACGCTCGACCGGATCGAACCCTGGACCGAATAAACCATGTATTACCTCAACAAGATCGTTGGCTGGTGTGTGAGTCCGATGGGACTCTTGTTCCTCGGTCTTGCGTTTGGCGGCTTGCTGGCGCGCGTCGAACGGGCGGCGTACCAGCGGCTCGGACGGTGGATCGTCGGGCTGACCCTTGTTCTCGCCTGGATCCTCGGCTGTGGCGTGACGACACGGCTCGTCGGCTTACCGCTCGAAGGGGAAGAAACAGAGCTTGTGAGCGCCGCGGGCGGGGACGCCTCGCGGTACGGGGCGTCCGTGGATGCGATTGTGCTGTTGGGCGGGGGTATGGGTGCGCACGAGAAGTGCGGCCGCGCGGAGATGTTCTCGGGTGCTGATCGCGTCTGGATGGCGGCGCGGGTGTGGAGAAATGAGGTGGAGAAAGTAGGTGGAGAGCGGAACTTGAAGATCTTTTGTAGCGGAGGTGGAGTTGAGTTGTCGACGGTGCCGTTGCTCGTGGATCTCGGCGTGCCACGCGAGGTGATCGTCTGCCTGCCCCAGCCGCGCAACACGGAAGAGGAGGCGAAGCTGATCAAAGAAATTCTGGGGGACGCCGCGGCCGAGACGGCTCGCGGTACGGATCGGGTTTTGCTCGTCACTTCGGCCTGGCACATGCCGCGGGCGAAGATGCTCTTCGAACGCGCGGGCTTCGAGGTCGTGCCCTCGCCGTGTGACTATGAGATGCACATGATTGCGGAGCAGCCGATCAAAATCGGCGATTTCTTCCCGAGCGCCGAAGCGATGACGCGCAACGCCTGGGCGGTCAAGGAGTGGGTTGCCCGTATCGGTTATGGCCTGCTATGGAGGTGGAGGTGATGCGTTCGGGACGATGGCGTTTCCCGAACGGATGGTGGGCGTTGACTCTTGGAACAACCCTGGCGTTGGGTGTCTGGGCGCTCAACTACTGGAGCGTGTCGGCGAACGACGAACTCTCTTTTGCCTTTGGCGGCCAGTGTTCGGATGGTTTCGCGCCGATTGACCACATTGCGAGTTTCGGAGATATCCTGCGGCAGCAGGTCCGCGACTATTCGTATTCGATTTCATGCCGTGTGATCACGAACGCGCTTTGCGCGGTCATCGGGCTTTATGATGCCTACACGGTCTTCGATGTGATCAACACGGCGGTCTGGGTCCTGTTTGTGACGCTTGTGTGGCTGGAGACGGGACGCCGGTCATGGTTGTGGACGTTTGCGGTCGTGTTCTGGTTTGTTTGGGAAAGCGAGACCTGTTCCAAGACCACCATTCATGCGATGAACTACCTGTGGGCGGCAGCCTTCGCCGTTGGGATCGTGCGTTGGTGGCGTGAAGGACGCTCGGCGTGGACGATTCCGCTCTTCGGCGTTTTCGGTGCATGGTCGGAGGCGCTCTCGGTGCCGATGATTGCCGCGTTGGGAGGGTCCTGGGTGCTGAACCGGAAGGCCCGTGGCGGATGGATTCGCCTGTTGCAATTTGTGTCGCTTGCCTGCGGCGCGGCCTTCATCGTGCTGGGTCCGTCCTTGCGCAATCGTGCGGGACGCGAGCTGGTAGATTCCGGCGCGGTATATTTCCTGATCGAAAAGGCAAAGCTTGCCATCCGGCTGGCCTTGCATCCGCCGTTTGTCCTGCTGGTCGGCCTGCTCGTCGCGTTGCTCGTTCTCGCCTGGCGCCGTCGCCGTGCGGTGATACGTGACGAATGGGCGTTGCTGGCGCTCTTTGGCCTCTTGTTCTATGCGGTCGTCGGCATTACCGGTACCTATCGCGTGTCTATGGCCTTCCTGCTGGGCGCGACAGTGGTCGTCTTGCGTGAGCTCGGTGACGTGGGCCCGAAGGTGCGGTTGGCTGCAATTGCCTTTGTGACGGTCTGGCTTGGGATCTGCGCTGTCCTTCAGGTTCGGCTGGGGACGGACTATCGTGCGATGCTGGCGCGTTATGCTGAGGATCCGCAGGGCATCACGTATCTGCCCGTCCGTCACGTCCTGCCGTTTCAGCGTACATGCACGGTGGACGATTCGCACCGCTGGCATTTCCATTTCCACCAGCTGATGGCGGGACATCCCCATCCGATGGCGATTCTGTCGCCGCGGATGTATGAAGAGCTCTACCTGACCGGCACGCAAGACGTGGAGGTCGTGCGCCACAATGCCGTTCCGCCGGCCTGGCGACATTTTCTCGAATCCTATTTCCCTCCGGAAGACGCCGCAGTCTCTCTGCCGGCAAAGGACTTTTCGTTTGTTTCGCAGAAGGGTGCGAAAATCGTGATTCGATCGGATGTCAGGGACCGATGATGCGAGGTTCGGATGGTTGTCATCGACTATAGCGAGTTTACCAATCTCGGGAATTGGATGTTCAAGTATGCGATCGCCAAGAGCCGATCGCAGGGAGATGACGTTGCCTTTTACGTGCGCCCGGAATTGGGCGAGAATCATGTGCGGAAACTTCAGGCGCGCGCAGACGTGCTGCGCGGCCTTCGGGTCATACGGGAGATTCCGTCCGGAGTCGAGCTCTTCCCGTCGGACATCCTGCAGCGTCCCGATCTCTTTGACGAGGTGCGTGTGCGGGAGCTCTTTCGGATGCCGGACGACATCCGCGAGCGCCTTGCGGCGCGATTCGGCGAGAGGATGCGGGGACGGACATGTGTCGGCGTAAGCGTGCGCCGCGGTGATTACATGCGACTCCCGCACCGTCATCCGTTCGTCGGACGCCGCTTCCTGGCCGAAGCCGTCGGACGCTTCCCGCAGACGGCGCTCTTCGTTGTCTGCAGCGACGACCTCGCTTGGTGTAAACGGTTCTTTGCGAAAGCCTGTCCCGACCGCGAGTTCTTGTATGTGGAGGATGAGAGTGTTCCGGCACAGCTCTACGTCCAGTCGCTTTGCGATCACAATGTCATCAGCAACTCGACGTTCAGCTGGTGGGGCGCGTGGCTGAATGCGAAGCCTGGGCGGCGCGTCATTTTCCCGCGCCACTGGTACGGGATGCTGATCGGCCGGAGAATCAGCGACATCGACCTCAAGCGGCTGATGCTTTCGGGCGGCGAGATCATCGAGAACGGGTATGAGGCGCGGGATTTTGTGCTGGCGGTGGTGATGACGGTCCTCGTCTGGTGCGGGCGTGTGGCGCGGGGACTGCACCTGAGAAAGTGAGGGAGGTGGCAAATGAAACTTTCGGTCATTGTGCCAACGCTTGATGGAAACGTACCGGAGTCATTGCGCACGGCGATTGCCGGACGAACGGATGTCGAAGTCGTCGTGGTCAAGGGCGTCTCGCCAGTCGGCAAGGCGCGGAACGAGGGGCTCCGGCGCGCCACGGGGGATTATGTCGCATGGGTCGATGCGGACGACGAGGTGACGGAAGACTGGTTGCCGTCGATCCTGAAGGCAACCGAAGCGGATCCGGATCTCATCACGTTCGACGCGACGCGCATCGGTTGGGAAAACGGCGATTCGGGAATCGTCTGGGGCGAAGCTGCACCGACCGTGGAAAAGCTCGTCCGATCCGTCTATCAGGATCTTGAGCGGATGTGTGCCATGTGGCTGTTTGTCACAAAGCGGAAGTTGTGGGAGGATCTGCACTTTGACGAAAGTGCCGTCATTTGCGAGGACTACCTCGTGTTGCCGCATCTCGTCAGCCGTGCGAAGACGCTCGCGTACGTTCCGCGACAGACTTATCGGTATGTCTGCAACGGCGAAAGTCTCGTTCATCGATATGGCTTTACGGGCGAGGCGCGGGTGATGGAGCTGAAGCGCTGTCGTTCGGAAGAGGCGCCCCCGGCGTATCGTTCTGCAGCCGCCCTAGGGCTGGCGACGGCTTATTACGGCGTTGCCATCCGGGTTGCTCATGGCTTTGCCGTTGTCAAAGGCGAGGGCTGGCGACGCGAGGCGCAGATGGCGCGAGAGTACATCCGGCGGAATTTCAGACGAATCGTGGTCGAATGCCTTGGACGTACACGCTTGCCGTTGTGTGAGAAGTTGAAGTGGGTTCTTCGTTTCGTCTGGAACTGTTTGCCCGAGGGACTGGCCCGAAGACTGGTGAGGAGGGATTGAGCGATGGAACGCGTACATCTGGTCATCCCTTCGACAGGGGCGTATCGCCAATGGGCGGAAATTACGGCGGCGAGTGCGCGCGCGGGATGTTCGATCCCGATTGAGGTGACGATTCTCGACTGGCCGGAGATTGAGCGGGCAGGGATCTCACGCACCAGCCTGGAAAGCCTCGGGGCGTGGCACGGCAGCGCGATTACATACGCCAAGCTTTACCTGACCGAGCTCTTCCCTCAGCTCGAGCGCGTCATCGTGTGTGATGCGGACGTGCTCTTTCGTGGAGACGTCGCGCAGTTGTGGAAGCTCGGCGAGGCGACGTTGGGCGGAAACGTCTGGCTGATGCCGAGCCGCGATTCGCAGCCGCCGTGGCGCGAGTGGAATCCGCAGGACGCGGCGTGGTTCGCGTCACAGGGACTCACGATCAAGCGTCCCAAGGACTATTTTTGCGCCGGCTTCATGATGATGGACCTGAAGGCCATGCGCGAAGGTGGTTGGGCGCAGATGCGCGACGCGTTTCTCGCGACGTACGACATGCGGACGATTCCCTATGGCGAGCAGGGGGTGATGAACTACCTCTTGCAGGACCATCTCCAGATTCTCCCGAAGGCCTGGGGCTGTTTCAGCGGGGATACGAACGACGATGTCGACTACAACGGGGACTGTGCGATTCATTATGTCGGGGACACGCCGTGGGTACGGAAGGGACTGACGCGACTCATGAGCGAGGCGGTCGTTCTGTGGCGACAGGCGGCGGGACTGTCCACGGGCGGCTGGCGGCGGTGGCTGTGGTGTGCGCTTCGGGCGACGGCGCCCCTCTGGCGGTGGGAACCCCATCTCGCTTGGCATTTCAGGACGGCGTTAAAGTCGGGAGATTGCTTGAAGAGTGCCGCGGGCGAGACGCACCGCGGTACGGGGGCGGTGCATGGCGGTACGGGGGCGGTGCATGGCGGTACGGTGAATGGAATGGAGGTCGTGCGGCGGATGCTGGAGGAGAAGGGCGTTCCGAAGGCCGATGAAGTCTGGGTGCATGGGATGTGGCTGCCGCGGTATTGGCGGGCGTGTCTTGGCGCGAAGCTGCGCGGGAAGAAACTCGTGCGGATGACGCATGGGTCGCTTGATCCGGTGCGGCTCAATTACAGCGGGTGGAAGAAGCGGCTTGTCTCGCCGATCGAGCGACTCTGTTTTGCACTCACGGATCGCGTGGTGACGACGGGACCGTGGGAGACGGCGTGGTGCCGGGCGTGGGGCGTGAAAGGGAAGATCGAAGAGATCGATCTGAAGGGGTTCTTTGAGTTAGGTGGAGAAGATAGGCGTAGGTGTAGGTGTAGCGCGGATGGGGCGCTTCATGTTTTGTATTTGGGGCGGCGGCATCCGCTCAAGGGGGTTGCGTACCTGGAGCGCGCGGTGGAGGAGGTTTCTTTGCGACGCGACAAGAGTGTCGCGTCCCCGGTGTTGCGCATCGTCAGCGATCATTTCGGCGCGGCGCTGGAGGCAGACTGGGCGTGGTGCGATGTGCTCTGTCTGCCGACGTTGAGCGAGAACTTCGGCTTAGTCGTCGCGGAGGCCCTGGCGCGAGGGAAGAGGGTTATCACGACGGATGGCGCGCCAGCCTGGGATTCGTGCAACAGCCTTGGCGGACGGCTGCGTTATCTGCGGGGATATCGGTCGGGAGATGATGCGACGAGGGTCAGGCTCTTGAAGGAATCCTTAGTCGAAGTGTCCAGACGTAACGGGTTAATCACCTAAGCGCCCTCCTGTAAAACAGGAAGTCGACGCGCAAGCGGGCACGGGGCGCCCGACACATCGCCCGACCCGTACGCTACGGTGGTCGTTACGGCTCTCACGCCTAGACAATAAGCTTCGATTAGTCGGTCGTGCCTGGGCAAAACGTCTGGTTGCGTACGGTGCCTCTCCTACGCCTACGACACCTCCGCTTCCTCTCGTGCGAGTGTCGGCTCGCCCCGCACCCGCTTGCCGAAGTCTTCTTTTGCGCGGCTCGTCGTTCCGCCGAGCCACTTAGCGCTGGCCAGCCACCGTACCGCGATGCGTCTCGCTCGGTTGTTCCCCGGCCGCGGCGTCTCCACGACGGTAAGCGGTTCGCCCTCAAGGCGAATCCGCGCAAAAGAAGAATTCGGCAAGCGGGCGCGGGGCTCAGCGGAAGGCCGGAAAGTCGTCTCGGGCATGTGAAGATTGACCCTAAACGCGTTAGGAACGGAAGCGCATCACGGACAGTGGTCGATCTTCCCAAGCGCGCCGCTCAAGAGGGCGCGCGGTGACCGAGACGAGCTTTCCGGCCTGGAGCGGTTAAAGCCCCGTGCCCGCTTGCGCGTCGACTTCCTGTTTTACAGGGAGGCGTGTGCTTGAATATCCATTGTGTCTAGGCAATGAAGGGGGATTATGGTAGAATAAGGTCAATTGGATTACGGAACAATGAAGATTACCCTCGTCACAGTCTGTTTCAAGAGTGTCGCGACCCTTCGTACGGCGATGGAGAGCGTTTGGCGTCAACGCGGTGCGGAGGTCGAATACATTGTCGTCGACGGCGGGTCGACTGATGGCACGGTCGAGATCCTGGAGGCGTTTGAGAAACGGGTGGCGGCTGCGGACGATTCGGCTCGGGCGCATTTCTCTTTCCGCTGGCTGTCGGAACGGGACAAGGGGATGTACGATGCCATGAACAAGGGCATTCGGATGGCGACCGGAGACGTCATCGGCATTCTCAACGCTGACGATGTCTTGACGGCGGACGATACGCTGGCGAAGGTTGCCGCGGCATTTGACGCCGATCCGACCCTTGACGGAACCTATGCCGACATTCGGTTCGTGCGCGAAATCGGGGGGCCGACGGTGCGTTACTGTTCGGGCCGGCTCTTCCGCCCCTGGATGTTCCGCTTCGGGACGCAGACCGCGCATCCCTCGACCTTTTTCCGTCGGGGCTGTTTCAGTCGCTGGGGCGAGTATTCGCTGAATTACGGCATGTATGCCGATTTCGACCTGCTTTTGCGCTTCATCTGGAACCGGCATGCGAAGATGCGTTATCTCCCGCTGTGCACGACCGAGATGCTTTTGGGCGGGGCGTCGACCGACGGGTGGCGCACGACCCTCAAGATCAACAGGACCGACCGAAAGATCCTCCGCGACAACGGCCGATATACGAATTATCTTTTCCTGTACGCCCGGTATCTTTTCAAGCTCTGGGGATTTGTGGTGAGAAAGAATTGCTCGTGTTACCGCCCAATGAACCGCAGCAGCCCTTCAAGCGCCGTCGCCGGATGCGGCGGACAGCCTGGTATGAAGAGGTCGGGCTCGGGCACGACATCCGACGTGCCGTTCCGGACCTCCGGCGAACCGGCGTAGAGTCCACCCGAAATCGCACACGCCCCCGCCGCGATCACAAACCGAGGCTCGCTCATCGCCGCGTATGTCTTCTGCAGGGCTAGCGCCATATTCCTCGAAACAGGTCCCGTCACGTACACGGCATCCGCATGACGCGGCGAGGCGACGACCTTCAAACCGAAGCGACCGAGGTCCCATGCGAGCGTCCCCAAGACATTGAAGTCGAGTTCGCACGCCGCGCACCCCGCCGCCGAGACTTCGCGGATCTGGCACGAGCGCTTCAGGAGTCGTGGAATCGCCGCGTTCGGATTCTGCGGCGGCACATACTCCGGATCGCCGGACGAGACAATCAGGTCTTCGCGCTTGAAGACGGCGAGACGATAGTCCTTCGTGAAGGTGATCTTCGGCGAAGCCGCCGCGCAGCGTCCGCAGAACGTACAGCGTCCGAGATCAAGCGAGGGCTTGCCGTTGCGAATCGCGAGGCAGCCGGGACACGGACACGCCGCAGCCGCAACCTTGAGATCGGCTTCGGTCATATCCGCCGCGAGCACGGGACGTCCCTTGAAATCCGGCGGTAGCTTCGGTCCCGACTTCGTCGGAAACGTGCCGGTGCGATAACCCTGGAAGAGACGGGCGAGAATGGACTTCAGAATCATCAGCGATCGACTCCGCAATACGAAAGGTTGAACGACTTGTTGCAGATCGGGAAGTTCGAGATCTGCTCGCCCTTGAGCGCCTGGGCCAAGCCGAACCAGTTGTGATAGCTCGGATCGAAGATCTTGTACTGCGCAAGCCGGCCGTCGGCATCCCGCACCGCGAGATGCACAAGCTCCCCGCGCCACGCCTCGACCGCCGCGACGGTGAGCGTCGTACCGCGGTGCGTCTCGCCCGCGGCGTTTCCAAGCACACCCTCGGCAGGATGACTGTTACCCGCCGCAGGCGAGACGCACTGCGGTACAGAATCAGCCGCAGGCGAGACGCACTGCGGTACAGAATCAGCCGCAGGCGAGACGCACTGCG
>CAMAHK010000061.1 GCA_945834475.1 uncultured Verrucomicrobiota bacterium | reverse complement strand
ATATCAAGCGTACTTGCGGATTTTTGACAATCTATGATTTAATGGGCAGACACTATATAATGGCGTTTTTGGACGAGTGGTAAGTGGTATTGGTGACTTTGCGTCAAGGAATATTTTTCTGCCAGCAGCTGGGTGTGGCATTGATGATAGATTAGATAATGTAGGTGAAAACGGTTATTATTGGTTTTCCGCTCCAGACAATGGTTATACTAGGATGCTTTGGTTGTCTTCGGGGCTGTTCTTGGATACAAACTTAAACCGACATTTTGGAGGAAGTGTTCGGCCCGTAAGAAATGATGTTGCTGATGCGATTAGTCAGAGCGTTGTTACGACGCGGTTTTCTTATGATGGTATGTCTGAGGATGCCTGGATCCTTGATGACTCGGCGGAGATCCCCGGCGACTTCTGGACGATTACTTCGCCAGATGGAAATTGGACACTGGCGTGCATACCGACTACCTATTCAGGGTGTTACCCCGAATATTCGGGGAATGCTGATTTGCTGATAGACAATGCTTATTGGAGCGACTATGACGAGATTGAAACAACAAGTGGAGATGTTCTTGTCTCCTGCAAGACACCAGGGACGCTTAAATTACCAGCGAAAGTCATAAATTCAGCGGGCGAACTGTTGACGGTCGCAATCGGAGGTTGGATCTTTGAAGGATGGAACTCGCTGATCGCGCAGAAGATCACAAAGATTATCATTCCTGCCGATTTTACAGAGGATATTGGTTGCGGAGTCAGCTTCAACGGACCTTTTGAAGTCGAAAACGGGAATCCGAGATATTCAAGTCAGGACGGAGCGCTTTATGAAGGAACTACGCTTTTGCAATGTCCTTCGGGGAAGACAGGGACATTCGTCATCTCTGACTTTGTGAAGTGCGTGCGCGCTGGTGCTTTTGAGGCGTCGCAGTTGAATGAACTTGTAATCGGATCGCAGCTTGAGGTATTTGAGCCTGACCATGAAGTGCGTTTTAATCTCAAGAAGATTACGATTAATAACAACCCACACTTTGAATTCAAGGCCGAAGGATTTCTCGTTGCGAAGAATGGTAGTGATAAGGAGGTTGTACTTTCTTTGGGTGGGTTGATGATCGGGACGGTAAATGTGCCATCAGATATCACCGCTATTAGGGATTCGTCATTGGGTTATGAGACAACGAAGGATGTTGATAAACTGGTTTTTGCTTCAAAAGTGTTGTCAGTTGAAAAGTATGGCTTTGAAAAAGCTTCAGCAAAGATTCTTGATTTCAGCAAGGTCGGGACTTTGACGATTGTACCGGATTCGTTTTCCGATATTGAATCCGAGGCAATCTATCTTCCGCGTAATCTTGAGTTTATGGACAACAGCTCAAAAGTGGTCGCCTTTGATTACGCGATTAATCTCAAACATATTTATTGGGCGACTGCCTTGACTTATGATCAAGTCGTAAGTTCTTATGGTCGAGATTTCTTTTATCTTAACTCGGGTATTCGACGTAACCCCGTTGCGACGCTTCATGTTTCGGCGACGAGCGATTGGCCGACAACTATAACGTTTTCGAATGGAAGAAAAGTGACTGTCGAAACCGGATGGACACCAGAGGGTGTTGTGCAAATCTCGGCCATCACCTATACGAATCTGAAAGGCGCGACACATTCGAATCCTGCGACCTATCAGGAGGGAACGCCGGTTTCGTTTACGGCGCCGTCGGCAGTGACGGGCTATACATTCACGGGTTGGACGCCGAGCGCGATTACGATAACGATGACTGGCGCACAGACCATCACGGCGAACTGGAGCGCAAATACATATGCGATTCGCTATGATGCCAACGGCGGATCGGGTACAATGGCGAATACGGCGGCGACATACGATCAGGATGTAGCCTTGCCGGCGTGTGGCTTTACACGCGAGGGATATGAGTTTGTCGGTTGGGCGCTGGAGAAGACGGCGCAGCCAGAGTCTGTTCCCTACCGCTCAGGGGATGTTGTACGGAATCTCACGACTCGACAGGGTGGAGTGGTGACGCTGTATGCTGTTTGGAAAGTACCGCTTAAAGTCACCGCCGTCACCGCCCAGCAGCGGTATCCGTGGAATGGGTTGGTGGATATTACGGTGACGCTCGACGGAACTGCTGACGATATTGCGAATGCGGAGTGGTCGTTTGCCGCAACCAATAGTGCGACGAAGGTGGCGATTCCTGTCGATCACATCACGCAGAATGGCGCGGACGTGGGCTCGGGTTCGATCTGGACACGGAAGTTCATCTGGGATGCGAAGGCGGACGTCGGTGCGGTGAAGATCGATGAAATTGAGTTGTCGTTTGGCACGAAGGTGAGTGGTGGGGTGCAGTTGTGGGAGAATGGTCCCTATTGGGCGGAGTGCAATGTCGGCGCAGAGAAGCCTGAGGAGTATGGCTATTATTTCTGTTGGGGTGACACGGTGGGTTACGATCATGATGGTAGTAAATGGAATGCGGTGGATGAGTCGAGTACAGGGTTTGTGTTTGGAAATGGCAATTGTTCAACTTGGGGTTTGTCGAGTTCACAACTTCAGTCAAAGGGTTACATCGACTCGGCCGGAAACCTAACAGCGGAGCATGATGCAGCAACTGTAAACCTCGGTACTCCTTGGCGCATTCCGACGTACGCGGAATTTACAGCACTATTGAGCAACTGCACGACAGCATGGACGACGCGTAATGGTGTCTACGGGAGGCTTGTCACAGGCAAGGGCGCTTATTCATTGAAGAGTATTTTCTTCCCTGCTGCTGGATATGCATATGGTAATAATAGAGTAGGTGATTCCTCGCTTGGGTGCTACGAATCGTCTACGCCAGATGGTTCTGGCAATGTGAGGCATATTGAATTTGATTCTGGGAAATTTGTGCGATGCTCCAATGCGCGTGATGCAGGGCGGTCTGTGCGTCCTGTGCGTATTGGAGTTGCTGTGAATGGGAATAGAGTTTCGACGCGGTTGAGCTTGGATTGCCGCGAAGGCTTGAAGGATCTATTGCCGGAAGGATCGAAGCTGCGCTATGACGCAAGCTGGTATGAGGGAGCGGATTCGATTCGTATCTTGTGTAATAGTAGCGTGCTTACCTCCGGCGTTTGGGGTGAGTTTTCATGGAATCCAGATTCGAATCGGTCGGTTTATCAGCTTGAATTGCAAGCGATTAAGAACGGCGCGGTTATTGCGTCTGAATCCGCGGCGATGGGTGTCGGCTACATCCGCAATGTGTCCGCGCGGCAGCTTTGGCCGCATAACAAGGTCGAGGTCTCGTATGTGGTCGCAGAGGATATTGGTGAGGTTGTCGAAGAGGACGATGAGCTCATTGTTTCGTGCGATACCGGTCATACGATTACGGAGACAATCTCGGAGACGCCAACGATTGCGAATGCTTCAAATTACAAGTGGACACAATCGGGAACACAATGGACGAGTGGAGGCAAGGGGGTTCAGAATCTCACAACGTCCTACATTACCGCATCTGTTTCTGATGCGACGAAGGTTTCCTTCCGATGGAAGGTGAGCAGTGAGTCGAATTATGATTTTTTGCACTTTTATGTTGATGACACGGAGGTTGTTTCAAAGATTTCTGGTTCCACGGATTGGACAACGGTCAATTATGCGCTTTCGCAAGGAACGCATACGCTCAAGTGGTCCTATACGAAAGATAGCTCTCAGGATAGTGGTTCAGATTGCGGATGGGTTGATGCGATTCAAGTAACCAAGACGGTAACTCGTTCTCCTACGTTGATTGGCGATACGTCAGCAAAGCCGGGATTGCATCGCGTAGTCTGGGATCTGGAGGCGGATGGAATTGCGATCAACAAGTCGGATGTGCGGTTTAGAGTGGGGTATGGTGAATCGCAGCAAGGTGCGTCTTCGCAAGATGGGCTGGTGCATCGTTGGTCGTTTAATGGCGACTTGACCGATTCTGTCGGTGGTCAGACGGCGACGGCTGTCGGGAGTGTGACAACGGATGGAGGTCAGTATAGGTTGGCAGGGGGATCTAATGGAAGTTCGTATATTTCACTTGGCTCGAATATCCTTCCTGTTGACACGGGAGCGACAACAATTGAAATCTGGGCGACTCGAAATCAGGTCAGATATTGGGCGCGCATTCTTGATATTGGAAGCTCGACGGCAAACTACCTGATTTGGGCGTGGAATAACTCGACCTATGATTATGACAATGTTGATTATAACAATAATGTAAATATAAAAACAGGAGTAATTGATAATAATCGCGAATATTGCTTTATTGTCCGAGTCGAGGATCAAGACTCTGGACATGGCCTTGCGACATGGAGCAAATATGACGCGCAGACAGGTTGTCTTATTGATGATGTTGTGTCATTTCAAATGTCGAGTTTGCCGCTGTCAAAGATTGGGCAAACGAGCTGCTACCTTGGTCATTCAAGATGGTCATCTGACTACGATGCATCTGCTTCGTATAATGAGGTTCGCGTGTGGAATTATGCTTTGAGTGATGCCGAGATTGCGGAGCATCTCAAACTTGGCCCTGATACAATGCCCTCGTCAGCCATTGCGGGTGCTACGAGCGGCGTGTCGGAGCCAATTGAGGTAAGTACTTTGGTTTCTTCGGGAACTCCTCTTGACGCTTCTGTCTCCGCCGAACTTGGCTTTTCGCCGATTGATACGGGACTCACGACCGTTGTGATTGATGGCGAAGTCTTGCTATCGGCGACGAATTCGGGTGCGTTTGTCTGGCAGCCGAAGACGACGGGTGCGCATACCGTTGAGCATCTCGCCGGTACGAATCATTGGACGCGGACGGTGAATGTGACGGCGCTTGCGTTTGCTGAGCCGCCGACGCCGAATCCGCCGACGGCAGCTGATTCGAATATCAGGCTCGGTGCAACTGCAAGGAGTATGGTCGCGGCCGGTGGTACCGTGTCGATTACGACGAGCGGTTCGGGAACATGGAACGCGACCACTTCGGCGGACTGGATCACCTTCAACGGTGCGTCGAGCAAAGCTGCAGGGCAGAGTTGCATTGTTCGCGTCGCGGCGAATACGGGTGTCGAGTCGCGCGTCGGTTATGTTTACGTGAGCGGACATGTCTACACCATTACGCAGGCGGGCGTTGGCGCCGAGCTCGAAGCGTATGCCGCCGCGTTTGGTCCCGAGGGCGGCGAAGGTGAGATTCGTGTGATGGCCGCTGAAGGTGTCGCGTGGACGGCCAAGCCTGAGGACGACTGGATCTCGGTTGGTGAGGCCTCTGGCGAGGGCGAAGGGACGATCTCTTTTGTGGTTGCGCCGTTTGCGTCGGTTTCGTCTCGCACGGGTTCGATCACGATCGCCGGGCAGACCTTTGAGGTGCAGCAAGGCGGAAGGTGCCTCTCGATCTCGCGTCTTGCGGACGAATTCGACTATCGTGCACGGGATGTTGAGATCGTTGTTACGGCATTTGGCTCGACGCAATGGCGCGTGACATCGTCCGCTGCTTGGGTTGCAGTCGTTGCTCCAACCGCTGAGCTGTCTTGCGGTAGCGGCAAGGTGAGGTTGACGCTCGGAGAGAATCCGAGTTATCTGAAGCGTTCAGCCTTTGTGACGATAGGCACGGAACGTTACGATGTCGAGCAGGCGGGCCGTCCGACGGAGGCGTTGACATTCAGTATCTCGCCTGAGCAGAAGACGGCTCCCGCGCAAGGGATGGATTCGGATCGGGTTAGCATTGTCGCGACGCCGGACTTGCCGTGGACGGTTGAAAGCGCGGCAGATTGGCTTGTGGTCTCGTCAAGTGCACAGGAAGGCGCCGGGAATGGACAGCTCGTTTATGCGGTGGCTCCGAATCCCTGGATGAGTCCGCGTACGGGAACGATTGTCATCACGCCTGATCCGGCGAGCGGCAAGGCCGCGTGTACGCTGACAGTGACGCAAGCGGCCGCTACCGCTTCGACATCTTCTGACGCGCAGAATTTTACGGGGGAAGGCGGGGCTTATGAGGTTGAAGTGACCGTAGGAAGTGTCGTCAACTGGACGATTGCCGGCGCTCCCGGAGCGGGCGCCCTGCCAGACTGGGTGCGGGTGGATGGACCGCTGAATCGCCTTGGCCCTGGCAAGGTTAAGATTATTGTTGCCGAAAATCACGAGATCGAATCACGGTCAACTGTTATTACAATAGCCGGTCAAGAATTTACGATTACGCAAAATGGCCGTACGATTGAGGTCGAATATGCCCATCGTGCCTTTGCTTGTGATGGTGGCGATGCGATGGTGACAGTTCGCCCCAACGGCGAGGTCGTCAATTGGACTGCCGTTTCGTCGGCCTTGTGGATCACAATCTGGGCTGAAGATGGTGCGGTTGATAATTCCGATTTCACTGTGAGCGGATCGTCTGTTGGTACGGTTGGCTATTATGTTGATCCGTACGAAGGTACGGGCGCACCGCGCACGGGCACGATAACAATCGGAGATAAAGTCGTTACGATTACGCAATATGCGAGCGCGACGGTTCCCGACGGGACGGAGTTCGTAGATGCAACCATCGGTAAGGAGGTTACAGGGCGTGATGAGCCGGTGACGGTTTCGGCGAGCTGGGTGACGGAGACGCTGGTTGCTCGGTATGGCGTGGGGAAGGCCGATGCGTTTAAGGCGGCATATGGAGCGGACCTTGCCGCAGCGCTTGCGAAGCCGACGGGGAAGGTTGACGCGAATGGCCGGGCCATGACCGTCTGGGACGATTATGTTGCGGGAACGGATCCGACAGATCCGACAAGCGTCTTCAGAGCGAGCGTTAAGATGGTCGAGGGCGTGCCGAAGGTGACGTGGTTGCCGGATCTTGGGGCGGAGCGCGTGTATCGGGTGTTGGGGGCGAAGGGACTTGGAGACGCCGCGGGCGAGACGCACCGCGGTACGGGGCTTGGAGACGACGCGGGCGAGACGCACCGCGGTACGGTGTGGGAAGTCGTGACGGAGGAGACGAAGGGGGATTGCAAGTTCTTCAAGGTTGTGGTTGAGATGCCGTAGGGTAGTGGTGGGAGGTTTTTTGCGACGCGACAAGAGTGTCGCGTCCCCTTTGGCTGTTACCGGACAACGCGACAAGAGTGTCGCGTCCCCTTTGGCTGTTACCGGACAACGCGACAAGAGTGTCGCGTCCCCTTTGGCTGTTACCGGACAATGCGACAAGAGTGTCGCGTCCCAGTTGTTGTGGTGAGGCCATCCAATTAGGCGGTCTTGCCGAACAGGTGAGGACGAAAATGCTATAATACGCACTATGAAACTTACTTTCCCCGATTGGAATTCCTTTACCCCCGAATTTGTTGCGGCCGAGTTGCCGCGGCTTTTGGCCGCATCCGAGACGGCTGTGGCGGCAATCGAGGCGGCGGAGCCGAAGACCTATGCGGACTACATGCTGAAGCTTGACGATGCGACGCGCGACCTCTGGCACTGCTGGGGCGGCGTTTCGCACATGCTCAGCGTGATGAACTCCGAGGCCTGGCGGAAGATCGAGGAAGATTTCCAGCCGCAGGTCGTCGCGTTCTCGCTGCGCGTCGGACAGTCGAAGAAGCTGTATGCGCAGGCGAAGGGGTTGCTGGAAAGGGATGGGGGCTTGGAGAGCGCCTGTCGCCGAGACGGCGACGGTACGGGGTTGTCCGAGACTCAGCGGCGGATTCTTGAAAAAACCGTCGAGGGGGCGGAGCTGGCGGGTGTCGGACTCGAGGGCGAGAAACTTGTGCGGTTCAACGAGATCCAGATGAAGCTCGCGAAACTGGCGACGGATTTCTCGAATGCCGTCATTGACGCGACGAAGGCGTTTTCGTTCGAGAAGGACGGCACGACCTACACGATCGACGACGCGAACTATCCCGAGACGATGAAGCACTGCGCGGATCGCGAGGTGCGCGAGAAGCTCTGCCGCGCCCGCTCGGCGCGGGCGCCCGAGAACGAGGTGCGCATCGCCGAGATCCTGAAGCTTCGCCAGGAAGAGGCGGAGATCCTTGGCTTCAAGACGTTTGCCGAAAAGTCCGTGTCGACGAAGTGCGCGCCGTCCGTCACGGCGGTCATGAAGATGATTGACGACCTCGATGTCGCGACGAAGGACGTGGCGGACGAGGAGGAGCGGGAGCTGGTGGAGAGCTGGGCGAACATGGAGAGCGCCTGTCGCCGAGACGGCGACGGTACGATGTTGGCGGTCTGGGACCGCACCTATGCCGCCGAGCGGCTGCGGGAGAAGAAGTACGCGTATAGCGAGGAGGAACTGAAGAAGTTCTTCGAGTTGGAAGACGTGCTGAAGGGGCTCTTCAAGATCGCGAATCTGCTGTTCGACATCGACGTTGAGGAGGTGACGGGGGCGGACAAGCCGAGCGTGTGGCATCCGGACGTCAGGTTCTTCGCGGTGAAGGAAAAGGGCGAGGTCATCTCCAACTTCTATTTCGATCCGTACGTGCGCAACGGCCTCAAGTCCGGCGGCGCGTGGATGAACGAGTTTCGGAACAGAAGGAAGGTGGAGAAAGTAGGTGGAGGTGGAGAACCTAGTGGAGCGTCGATTTGCCTTCCTCTTGCTTTAGTCGTCATGAACATTCCGCTTCCGAACGAGAACGGGAAGACGTTCTTGCCGTTCCGCGAGGTCGAGACGCTGTTCCACGAGTTCGGGCACGCCCTTCAGCAGATGCTCACGCGCATCGACGAGGAGGATGCGGCGGGCATCAACCTCGTCGAGTGGGATGCGGTCGAAGTCGCGAGCCAGTTCATGGAGAACTGGTGTCTCGACGACCGCACGGGCATCCACGTCCCCGAGGAGCTGAAGGCGAAGGTGCGCGCGGCGAAGAACTTCCGAGCGGCTTCGGCCTGCCGTCGCCAGCTTTCGTTCGCGAAGACCGACATGCTCTTGCACAACGGCGAGACGCGTCCCTCGAACGACGTCAAGACCGAGGTCTTCAACCACTTCGGCCTGCCGATGGTCGAGGAAGACCGATTCCTCTGCGCGTTCACGCACATCTTCTCGGGCGGGTACTCGGCGGGCTACTACGGGTACAAGTGGGCCGAGGTGATGAGCGCCGACTGTTACGGGGCGTTCGAGGAGGCGGGGCTTGCCGACGACGCGGCGATGAAGCGGCTGGGCGCGAAGTACCGCGAGACGGTGCTCGGACTCGGGGGATCGATTTCGGCCATTGACGTCTTCCGGAAGTTCCGGGGACGCGATCCGGAGATCACGGCGCTCCTGCGTCAGCAGGGACTTTTGAAAGGTTGAGCGATGAAGAAGTTGCTGGCAATCTGTCTGTTGCCCGTCCTTACGGGATGCCTTTCGCTGACGGCGACGAATCCGACGGTGGCCGAATGGACGGTCAACGCCGCGTCTCTGGCGACGCGAGCGTCGGCACCGAAGTTCGGGGTCGCGCGCCTGTCGCAAGTGGCCGTTCGTGCGCCTTACGACGTGCGGTCGCTGACGGTCCTACGCGGCGACTACTCCCTTGCGTTCGATCCGTACAATCGTTTTGCGGCGCTTCCTTCGCAGCTGTTGAAGGGACCGGTTCAGGATGTTCTTTCGGCCTCCGGCCTTTTCGGTGCGGTCGTCTCATCGACCTCCGCTACGGCCGTGACGCATGTGGTTGAGATCACGGTCACGAGTCTGCGCCTAAACTGTTCGGGCGATTCATCGCAAGGCGACCGCCGCGAGGCCGAGGTCGGCGTGACGGTGCTGGTGCTTGACGGCAAACGGTCGATTGTCGCCTCTGCGCAGGGGGTCGCGAGCGAAGACGCGCGACATGGCGAATACATGACGGCGTTCTCAACGGCCCTGACGATGGCCCTGGAGAAGGCGTTGGGAGACCTCTGAGGCGATGGGGTTCTTCGCGAGCATCGGCCTGGCGGCACACGAGCGTCTCAAGGCGCTCTGGGAGTCGTTCGCCTTTCTCGGCGAGACCGTGGTCTCGGCGTTCGTGGTCTTCGTGCGCCCAGGACAGTTCCGCTTCAGGGACGCGGCACTTGCGTTCCAGCGGGCGACGTTTGACGGGCTGCCGATTGCGGCGGGCATCGGCTTTTTGCTGGGCGTCATCCTGGCGTTTCAGTCCGCCGCCGCGCTCAAGATGTTCGGCGTCGAGGTCTATGTCGCCGACCTGCTGACGATCGGACTTTTCCGCGAGCTCGGTCCCCTCGTGACGGCAATCATCCTCGCGGGAAGGTCCGGCAGCGCCTTCGCCGCGGAGATCGGAACGATGAAGGTGAACGAGGAAGTCGATGCGCTGACAACGATGGGTCTTGCGCCTGTCAGGTTTCTGGTGCTGCCGCGAATCGCGGCCGTTGTCCTGGCGATGCCGATCCTGACGATTTTATCGGAGCTTGCGGGACTCGTCGGCGGTGCGATTGTCCTACAGCTCATGAACGTGCCGACGGTCGTCTTCTGGTCGCACGTGAGTTCGACGTCGACCTTCTTCATGATCGCCTTCGGCCTTGTGAAGGCGGCGATCTTCGGCCTTCTGGTCGGTCTGATCGGCTGCTCGGCCGGGATGCGCACGAAGTCCACGGCCGACGGCGTGGGTGTCGCGGCGACGTCGGCCGTGGTCGGTGGCATTGTCGCGATTGCGATCACGGACGGCATCCTGGCCGTTCTCTGTTATGCCTGGAGCTTGTGATGGAAGAGGCCTTGATCGTTCTGGAGCATGTCGATGCGGGATACCCGGGGACGGTGATCCTTGAGGACGTGTCGCTTGAAATCAAGCGGGGCGAGGTCTTCATTCTTCTGGGTGGTTCGGGTTGCGGCAAGTCAACGATCATGAAGCACATGATCGGGCTCAATCCGGTCCTGGCGGGCAAGCTGACGCTGGCGGGGCTTGAATGGACGGCGAAGAACCGAGCGGCGCTCTGCCGGAAGATTGGCGTCATGTACCAGAGCGGGGCGCTGTTCGGTTCGATGACTTGTCTTCAGAACGTGATGTTGCCGATGGAGGAGTTCACGAGACTCTCTCGGAAGGAGCGTCGCGAGAAGGCGCTGCGACTTTTGGACGATGTCGAGCTCGCCGATGCCGCCGACAAGATGCCGAACGAGATTTCCGGCGGCATGCGCAAGCGCGTTGCGATTGCGCGCGCGATGGCGCTGGATCCCGAGGTCGTCTTTTTGGACGAACCGAGCGCGGGGTTGGATCCGATCACGTCGTCGGCACTCGACGATCTCATCCTCAAGCTCAGGCGCGAGAAGGGCATGACGTTTGTCGTCGTGACGCACGAGCTGTCGAGCATCTTCAAGATCGGCGACCGTGCGGCGATGTTCGACAAGGCGCGGCGGGGACTGATTGCGCTCGGGACGCCACAGGCGTTGCGCGACACGTGCGAGGACGGATTCGTCCGCAAGTTTTTCAATCGAGGAGAAATCCATGGCTAATACCAATTCACCCTCCTTTGCCAAGATCGGCTTTGTCATCTTCATCGGCGTCCTCGCGATTGTCGCGACGCTCGTCTATCTCGGCGGCCTCAGGGGAGGCGACGAGATGTTTTATGCGGAAACCTATTACGAGAAAAGTGTGAGCGGACTTTCGGTCGGCTCGCCCGTCAACTTCCGCGGCGTCAAGCTCGGCGAGGTCTGCGAGATTTCCTTTGTGGGTGATCACTACCGCGTCTACGGGGTGACGAACCAGCTCATCTACGTGAAGATGGCCTTTCCGCGGCGTCACCTCATGAACGACGACATTACCGACGATCGGTACGTCGAGGTGTCGCGGCTGGATCGGTTCAGCGAGATCATCCGCACATATGCCATCAAGGCGACGGTGACGGCGAGCGGCATCACGGGCCTGTCGCGCATTGAGCTCGACAACCGTCCTGACCTGAAGGAGATGGAGATTTCGTGGAAGCCGCACAACACCTACATTCCGCCGGCCGTGTCGCTTTTGGACAGCTTTTCCGATTCCGCAACTCGGGTCATGAACCAGATCAATAAGATGGACATGACCTCGGTGTGGAGTAATGTCGCCGCGACCGTGCAGGCCGTGTCGAAGACGATGGAGGGGGCGCAGACGATAATGGAGACGCGCATGGGCGACGTCGACAAGATCATGAACAATCTGGCCGAGATCACAGGCTCGCTTAAGGAGCTGGTCAACGAGGTGAAGGAGAATCCCTCCCTCTTGATTCGCGAGCGCATTGCCGATCCCCTGCCGGAGACCCAACGCTGAGGCGCGGGAGAACAGCTTAACAAAATAAGGCTACTGACAATGAAAAAGACAATTGCTGTTATTGCGGGTGATGGCATCGGTCCAGAGATCGTGGGCGAGGCCGTCAAGGTGCTGAAGAAAGTCGCCGAGAAGTTCGGCCACGACTTTACGTTCAACGAAAAACTGGTCGGTGGTGCGGCATACGATGCGTTCGGCGACTGCCTGCCGGAAGACACGCTTGCGGCCTGCAAGACGGCCGATGCGGTGCTGCTGGGCGCGGTGGGCGGTCCGAAGTGGGACGCGCTCCCGGGGCCGCAGCGTCCCGAGAAGCGGGCCCTGCTGACGCTTCGCAAGGAGCTCGGACTTTTCGCGAACCTCCGTCCCGCCAAGGTCTGGAAACCGCTGACGGGCGCATCGCCGCTCAAGGCCGAGATCATCGGAGAGGGACTTGATCTCCTCGTCGTCCGCGAGTTGACGGGCGGCGTCTATTTCGGCGAGCACACGCGTGCGGCGGACGGACAGAGCGCGCTCGACAAGATGCCGTACTCGGTGATGGAGATCGAGCGCATTGCACGCACGGCGTTCGAGAGCGCGAAGAAGCGCCGCAATCACGTCACCTGCGTCGACAAGGCGAACGTCCTGGAGACGAGCCGCCTCTGGCGCGAGGTTGTCCAGAAGCTGCACGACGCGGAGTATGCCGACATCGAGCTCGACTTCATGTACGTCGACAATGCGGCGATGCAGCTCGTGCGCACGCCAAGTCGCTTTGACGTGATTCTCACCGAGAACATGTTCGGCGACATCCTCTCCGACGAGGCCTCGCAGATCACGGGCTCGATCGGCATGCTGCCGTCGGCCTCGCTCCGCGGGGATGGCTTTGGCATGTACGAACCGATTCACGGCAGTGCGCCGGACATCGCCGGCAAGGGCCTTGCGAATCCGCTGGCGACGATTCTCTCCGCAGCGATGCTCCTTCGGCACACCTTCGGCCTCGGCGCCGAGGCGGATGCGATCGAGGCGGCCGTCAGCAAGGTTCTCGTTGCGGGCATCCGTACGGCGGACCTCGGCGGCACGGTCTCGTGCACCGAAATGGGCGTGGCTGTCCTCGCGCAGATTTGATATAATATTGCTCTTATGAGCTTCAAGCTGACAGATCCCTTCGGTACGGCTCCTCGCACGGCGCCATTTACGCAATCCGTTTCGACCGGTGTCGCCTGGCACAACCTGCCCGTGACGCGCAATTACACGCTCGGGCAGCTTCTTGATCAGACGATCGCGCGTTGCGGCGAGAATGACGCGGTTGTTTATGCCGACCGTGACTTCCGCCTGACGTGGTACGAGTTCGGTGAAGAGGTCGATCGTCTCGCGCGCGGCCTCATGGCGCTCGGCGTCAAGCGCGGCGAGAAGGTCGCGCTTTGGGCGACGAACGTGCCGCACTGGGTCGTCCTCATGTTCGCGACCGCGAAGATCGGTGCAATCCTGTTGCCGCTCAACATCAACTACAAGTCGGAGGAAATTGACTTCGCGCTCAAGCAGTCCGACGCCGAGAACCTCTTCGTGATCGACGGCTTCCGCGACTGCAACTACATCGAGGTCCTCAATAAGCTCATCCCCGAGCTGAAGACCTCCGAGCGTGGACAGCTCAAGACGACGAAGTATCCGCACCTCAAGCGCGTCATGTACCTCGGGGGTGTCAAGCACCGCGGCATGTACTCCCTGAACGAGGTTCTCTCGCTCGCGGTCGAGACGCCATGGGAAGACTATCTCAAGCGCCAGGGCGAGTGTGATGTGCATGACGTCGTTAACATGCAGTACACGTCGGGCACGACGGGCTTCCCGAAGGGCGTGCAGCTCACGCACTGGAATATCGCGAACGACGGCTTCTGGATCGGCGCGTGCCAGAACCTCTCGAGCCGCGACAAGATCTGTATCCCGGTGCCGCTCTTCCACTGCTTCGGTTGCGTTCTCGGCGTGATGAGCTGCGTCAACCACGGTGCGACGATGGTCTTCCTCGAGAAGTTTGATCCGATCCAGGTGATGACGTCGATCCAGAAGGAGAAGTGCACGGCGACGTACGGCGTGCCGACGATGTACATCGCGATGCTCGACCATCCGCGCTTCAAGGAATTCGACTTCAGCTCGCTCCGCACCGGCATCATGTCCGGCTCGGCGTGTCCGACCCACCGCATGCAGCAGGCGAACGACCTCATGAACATGCGCGAGATCACGAACCCGTACGGCCTGACGGAGTCGGGTCCCGTGATGACGATGACACGCTACTTCGAGACGTCGATCGAGCGCAAGTGCCAGACGATCGGCCAGGCGCTTCCCGGCGTCGAAGTCGCGATCATCGATCCCGAGTCGGGCGAGATCGCGCCGATCGGGCAGGACGGCGAGATCTGCTGCCGCGGCTACGGCAACATGAAGGGCTACTACAAGATGCCCGAGCAGACGGCGAAGTGCATCGACGCGAACGGCTGGCTCCACTCCGGTGACATCGGCCGTATGGACGAGCACGGCTACTACTACATCACCGGACGTCTCAAAGATCTCATCATCCGCGGCGGCGAGAACATCTCCCCGAAGGAAGTCGAGGACTTCCTCGGCACGATGCCGGGCATCAAGGACGTGGCGGTCGTCGGATGTCCCTCGAAGAAGTACGGCGAGCAGCCCGCGGCTTTCGTGATTCCGTCCGACGGCGCGACGATCAAGCCTGAGGACGTGCAGGCGTTCTGCAAGGACCGCATCTCGTGGTTCAAGATTCCGAAGTACGTCCACTTCCTCGACGCCTTCCCGATGACGGCTTCGCAGAAGATCCAGAAGTACAAGCTGCGCGAGATGGCGCACGAGTTGTGGCCCGATGCCTAAGTGAGGTTGAGGTCGGAGGTTGAGATTGACGGTGGATATGAAGATTATTGATTTTCATGTTCATATTTACCCCGAGGCGGTTGCGGGGAAGGTGGCGGCGGCGATTGGGCTTCCGGAGGAGGCGAATCATCCCGAACGGGTGATTGCCTCGGGAATTCTTGCGGCGCAGAAGGCGGCGGGAATTTCGCTTTCGGTGAACCTGCCGGTCGCGACGAAGGCGGAGCATGTCGCGGGGACGAATGCGTTTGCGAAGACCGTTCCCGAGGGTATCATCTCATTCGCGGCGCTGCATCCTGATACACCGAACAAGCGTGAAGTCTTGCGCCGGATCAAGGCGGATGGCTTCAAGGGCGTCAAGTTCCATCCCGAGTTCCAGAGCTTCCGCCTCGACGATCCGCGCATGACGGAGGCGTGGGAGACGATGTCGGATCTCGGACTCATCGCCGTCTTCCATGCGGGCGGAGACCGTTCGTTCGAGCCTCCGTTCAAGACGACGCCGGCGGACTTCCGGGAGTTTGCGAAGAGGTATCCGAAGCTGAAGATCGTCGCCGCGCACATGGGCGGGTATCAGATGTGGTATCAGACCGAGACGGACCTCGCGGGCCAGGCCGATCTCTATCTCGACACGTCGTGGCTTCTTTTTCACTGCGATCCGAAGCAGGCCGTCCGGATGATCCGCAAGCACGGGGCGGACAAGGTTCTCTTTGCAACGGACTCGCCGTGGCGCGAACCGACCGATGACGTGAAGGCGTTTCTCGCCTTGGCTCTCACCGATGAGGAGCGCGAACTCGTTTTACACAAGAATGCAGAAAGGTTATTGGGGTTATGCTGAAGATCAAGATCTCGGGTATCGGTTCCTATCTTCCGAAGCGTGTTGTTACGAATGACGAGATTGCGCCGCAGATTGATTCGTCGGACGAGTGGATCTTCTCCCATACCGGCATCAAGACGCGCCATGTCGCCGCGCCGGACGAGAGCGCGAGTTCGCTCGCGGTCGAGGCGTCGAAGAAGGCCATGGAACAGGCGGGTGCGAAGCCCGAGGAGATCGGCATGATCATTCTCGGGACGACGACGCCCGACTACATGAACTATCCGTCGACCGCCTGCATCGTCCAGAAACAGCTCGGCTGCGTGAACGCGGCGGCCTTCGATCTCGCGGCGGCCTGCTCGGGTTTCGTGTATGGCCTCGAGATGGGCAAGTGCTATCTGCTCGGCCACCCGAAGACGAAGGTGCTCGTGATCGGCACGGAGGTTCTGACGCGCCATCAGGACTGGCGGTCGCGTTCGACGGCGATGATCTTTGGCGATGCGGCCGGCGCGGCCGTCCTCGAGACAGTCGAGGTTCCGGACGACACGCCCGCGACGCTGACGGGCAACACGATGGGCGCGGACGGCGATCTTGCGATTCACCGCGAGGGCGGTTCGCGTCTGCCGCCGGCTCCCGACCACATTCATGACATTCCCGCGCCGGCGGAGTATCCGACGCTCAAGATGGACGGCCACGCCGTCTTCAAGTTCGCCGTCTCGACGCTCGACCGCATACTCTGCCAGATCTGTGCCGAGGGCGGCATCGAGCCCGCGAAGCTCGACCGCATCTTCGCCCACCAGGCGAACACGCGCATCCTCGATTCCGTCGCGCGCCGCATGAAGCTCCCGAACGAGATGTTCTACAACTATCTCGCGCCGATCGGCAACACGTCCTCGGCCTCGATCCCGGTCTGTCTCGACAAGGCGCTCAAGGAAGGCGAACTCACCGACGGCATGAAGATCGCCGTCGCCGGCTTCGGAGCCGGCCTCACCTGGGCGGCCTCCCTCATCGAATGGCCGTATCTGTGATCGAGTAAGAAGTGCTTGACCACACCTCTTGCAAGATCTGCATAGAGTGCCGTCGGCGAAACTAAACGCAAATGTGCGGCGCTAAACGCAGGTTGTAGATA
>CAMAHK010000060.1 GCA_945834475.1 uncultured Verrucomicrobiota bacterium | reverse complement strand
CGGCCTACAACGGCTGTCCGTCGTCCGACAAGCAGATCTGGGTGAAGGGCGGCGACCACAACGGCGCCCCGGACGAGGCGAAGCACGCGGCGATGCGCTGGCTTCTGAACAGGTGAGAACAATGAGTAGAAGGTCTATTGTTGTTGCCGTTGTCCTCTGGGCTGCGGCTGTGGTGACGCAGGCTGCCGCGCCGAAGAATCCGGCACCGGTCACGTATCGGCTTGCGTTTACGGAGAACTTTAACGGGCGGCGTCTTGATTCGAAGGTCTGGCAGCGGATTCCTGCGGGGCGTCCTGACTGGAACCGGAATATGTCGCTCCGGGAGGATCTGATCGTCGTCACGAACGGCATCTGCTCGCTCCGGGGCATTAAGAACGACGGGAAGGATCCGGCGGACACGCGTGCGGTGCTGACGGGGGGCATCATGACGAAGGACAAGCTCGTCCTGCAGTACGGCAAGGTCGAGTTCCGGATGAAGCTCGACAACGGACAGCAGGGCGCGTGGCCGGCCGTGTGGATGATGCCGCAGACGACGGTGAAGGGATGGCCGAACGACGGCGAGATCGATATCGTCGAGCGGCTTAATAGCGACGACTTCGTCTATCAGACGATTCACTACGGAAACGGCTCCCCGAAGGATCTTTCGCATGGCGGCAAGGGGAGGATCAAAAACGGCGACTGGAACATTTATGCGCTTGAGTGGACGCCGGATGAGATCGTCTGGAAGGTGAACGGAACGAAGACCTTCGGCTATCGGCGCGAGGGGGACGATCCGATGAAGTATCCTTGGACCACGCCGTTCTACCTGATGATCGACATGCAGCTCGGCGGCAAATGGGTCGGCAAGGTGAACGAAGCGACGCTCCCCGTCGCCATGCACGTCGACTGGGTCAAGTTCTATCGCGCAAAACAGAACGGCAAGTCCCTCGGCTCCTTCGGCAAGCCGAGGAAATAATCAAGGGGTCCGTCGCTCCGCGACCTCTACCTCTTCGTCAAGTAAGCAGTTCGAGGAGATCGTGAAAGTGCCGAACGCCCCGCGCGATCCTCCACCCAAAACGAGCGGGAATATGGTAGAATATGAATGTTTCGGTTCTCATGAGATACTAATGAAAATAGTTCTGATAGTGTGGTCCGCCCTGGGCTTGTCGGCTGGCGTTTTTGCCGCGTCGTATGATTCTTTTCGTCCGGGAGCGGAATGGCTCGATACGGACGGGAATCCCATTCAGGCGCACCGGCTGCTATGAATGCGTGCCGAAGTCGGGTTTGGTTCTGATTCTTAAATAAGGAAGTTCATTATGCGTGGAAATGTTGGTTTTTCGGTTCTCACGGCCTGCGCCGTTGGCTTGGCCTCCCTTCGCGGTGAGGCGAAGGTGCTCGTCTACGAAGGCTTTGATGCGGCGGATTATGACTTGAAGGCGGATAGTCACGAGACGCTTTCGAGTAGGTCGCTGGCTAAGCAGACGGTGGCGATTGGCACGTCGACAAGCAACTGGGGCGCGATGGGTGGCTCGCAGGTCAAGGTGTTCGGCCCGGACTACGGACTCGATTTCCCCCAGGATATGAAGGACATCGGCTTCACTGCGCGCGGCGGATCGGTGGGTCTCAACTGGAAGGAGAACAACGCGAGTCAGCTCCGCGCGATGTACCACACGCTCGCAACCGACGTCCTGAAGGTTTCGTCCGGCAAGCTCTACTTCCGCGAACTTCTTGCCATTCAGGCGAATTGCGCGGCGCGTCTTTATCAGAAGGACTCGCTCACAACGGGCGACGGGTCGCATTACGGCTTTGGCTTCACGACGGGTCCGTCGGGTAACGACTACAACCTCCTCCTGAACGGCAAGTCGGCGATGGGCTTCTTCTTCTGGAAGAACAAGAGCGATCAGATCGTGCTCTCCTTTGCCGTCGTCGACAAGAACAGTCAGCGGACGATCGTCGATCTCGTCACGGGCGTCGCACTCGATACAACGTATGTCTGCTATGCCGAGATCGATGTCAATGCGTCGGAGGGCAAGGAGGCGATTCGCGCCAATGCCGTGGCCGTTTTGGATTATTCGACGACGCTCACGTGGAAGTCGGTCGGGGAAGTCGATTTCATCACCGAGACGACGTATCCGACCTGCATGGCTGTGGCGGGGCCCTATCAGTCGAAGAACGGCCTTTTCCGCGCCGATGAAATCATCGTCGCCACGGAAATGGGCGAGGTGCTTGCGGCGAATGCGAATGCACCGGTTCTTGAAGGCGCGACGCTCGCGTGGGACGATGCGACGGGATCCTGCAATGTCACGGCCACGATGAAGAAGAATTCCGCGTCGTTCGTGGCCTCCGCCAAGACGAGCGACACGGATGGTTCGCCCGTCGTTTCCACTGCTTCGTCCGTGATCGGTCCGGGCGAAAGCGACACGGTTGCGCTGAGCGGTTTCGCCGCTGACACGACCTACCGCGTCTGGGCGATTGCCGGTGAAGGGGACGACTCCGACACCAAGGTCGCGGGCTCGCTCTATTCGGGTACGCTGGCGCTCGCGAAGGTTCGGGATGCGAACGAATACGGCTGCGTGGCGGGACAGGTCCGCGTCTCGCGTGCGAATGCCGATCCGTATCCGCTCGTCGTCAACTACGGCTTTTCGTCGGCAGCCGAGGGTGCGGCGGAAGGTCAGACATGGGAGGTTCCGTCCGGTTCGGTGACGATCCCTTCCGGTGAGACATCGGTGATCATCGAACTCATGCCGCGCGTGGACATGACGGTAACGAAAGACATTGCCGTGACCGTTGCCCTGACGGCCGGCGCGTATCCGTCCGTTTCCCAGACTGTCGATCTCATGCTCGCGAATCTGACGACGCGCGCCGAGTACAACACGTGGGTCGCGCCCGAGGCGGGTTCGGCGGCGGTGGATGCGAACTGGTCGTACGGACACGCACCGCTCCCGACGGAGGATGTGTTGTTCGACGGCTACATCTCGTCCGCGAACTGCACCTGGGATGCGGACTCGGCGCACACGGTGAAGAGCTGGACGCAGAACCACGACTTTGCGGGTATCGTCGATTTGCAGACCGTCTATCCTGGGAAGGGGGATTTCACGGTGATGACCGTGACCGGGGCGATGACGCTCGAGTCGGGCACAATCACCCATCCGCTTTCGCGGCAGACGTGGGATAATATCAGCGACTACATTGCGGACCTCAAGGCGAACGAAACGTATCGCATCCGCCTTGACGTCGGCTCGCTCACGGTTGGCGCGAACGGACGCATTGATGCGACGAACAAGGGCTATTATCAGGCGAATACGGGCGACTTCACGATGCCGAAGGCATCGCACGGCGGTTGGTTCGGCGGCAACGGTCTCGCGCCCTATGACAATATCAAGGAGCCGATCCACATCGGTCTCGGCGACAAGCCGACGACGGGCAACTACACGGTTGCGATCGGCGGCGGCGCCGTCTACATCGTCTCCACGGGCGATGCGGTGGTGGACGGCACAATCCGCGCCGATACGGGCCGCGACTGCTGGAACTTGGGCCTGACATTGCGCGGAGCGGCGGCAGCCGGATCCGTCTACCTCAAGGCCAATTCCGTGACGGGCTCGGGCACGATCTCCGCGAGCGCGGGGTGGACGGACGAGCAGAACAACAAGGGCTGCGGCGGACGTGTGGCGGTCATCGCGACTTCGTCGACGCCTGTCGATTTCACGACGCTCAAGCTGAAGGCGACGGTCGAGCCGTTCAAGAGCAACGGGACGAGCGAATGTGACAACCACGGCAGCGCCGGTACCGTCTTTGTGAAGGATGCGTCGCAGACGTACGGTACGCTCCTCGTCGACAATGTCGCGAACATGCCCGCGCAGGCCTTTACGCGACCGGCGACGATCGTCACCGATGAAGGTGACTGGACGTTCGATCGTGTCGGTCTCGGACACAATGCGGTCCTAGTGATTTCCGAGGGAACCACCCTCAAGCTCGCCAACGGCATTGACGGTGTCTTCTCGCTCAACGCGGCGGGTGAGACGAACCGCGGCTTGATTCGATATGAAGGCGGCGATCTCGATCTTGGCACGAAGGCGAGCCAGACGATGGACGGCGTCTGGATGTTCACGGCGCACTCGCCTTATACCTTCCCGTGCAATCTCACGGTCCAGAACGGCGCGATGATCGGCATTCCGGGCTACGGAAATGTCAAGGATAATGACAACAACGAAGACTTTGCCAAGCGTACTCTTGCCAGTTTTGTCAGTTGTTGTTTGACCGTTCAAGGTGATCTGAATTTGACGGAGACGGGGTACTTTGTCGCGGATGGATATGGCTTCCAGAAGCACGACCATAATTCTGGTTCGGAGTCTCGGGGTCTTCTCGGGTATGGTACGCATGGAGGCCGTCATATGGCCAAAGGAAAGGGTACGTATTCTTCTTCCACGAGCTTCTACTACAAGGGGTATGATTCGGTCTTTAGTCCCAGCCTTCCTGGCTGCTCCGGGTATTACGGCAACGGATCATCGGCGTCCGGCGGCGTGATCCTTCTCACGGTTTCGGGCCACTTTACTCTGGATGGCAGTATGAGCGCCTGTGGTACGCCCGTGACGGCACGTGCGGATCAAAACAATGCTGGAGGTGCCGGTGGAACGATTTGCGTCACCGCTGGGTCGATGTCTGGATCCGGTTCTATGTCTGCCGACGGTGGATCGATCTCGTCGACGCAAGGAGGTGGTGGCCGCATTGCGATTCGTCTGACATCTGCCAATGCTGATTTTTCACGTATGGATCTGACGAGAATCACGGCTTCTGGGCGTTGTTACGGATCGCACAGCACATCCGCCAATGGAAATTCTTCGCCTGGTACAATTTACCTTCAATCATCGGCTGATCAGGAGAAGTGTGGCCGTATACTCATTCAGTCCAGAATTGGACAGGGTTATAATAATACGGAAAACAAAAATCCTTGTTCGACGGAAATCGCCTCGCTTGGTTATGGCGGTGATGCACTGACGGACTACAAGCGGGTCAAGGTCGAGGTCGGCGATTATGCCACGGCCGCCGTCAATACGGATCTCCAGGTCTCTCAGCTTGCGCTCGCGAAGACGACGGCACGGCTTGATCTCGAGGGACACAAGCTCACGGTCAATAAGCTGACGGGTGTCGATGGCGAGGGGGCGTTGATCAAGGTGAAGCCCGGAACCTACACGGCGGCGCAGCTCTCGACACTCGGTCTTGCGGTCATCGACTCGTCGGCTGACGAGAACGGTGAGAATGCGACGGGTACGGTCGAGGTCAAGGGGACGGGCTTTGTGGTGTTCCTGAACTAAGCTGAATCAGTTCTTTGAGAATGATGAAGGCGAAGCGCTTCTTCTTTGCGGCGTGGGCGGCGGTTGGTCTTATCGCGGGGACTGCTTGTGCGGCTTTGACCGAAGCGCGTCCGGCGCCGGCCTGGTTTGATCGCGGCGTCGTCTATCAGGTTCAGCCGCGTGCGTTTACGGCGGACGGGAAACTCCGCAGTGCGGCGGCGAAGCTCGGTTATCTCAAGGACTGCGGCGTGACGGTCGTCTACCTGTTGCCGGTCTTCACCGCGTGCCAGGGTGACGGGGGAATGGCGTTCCTGAATACGGATCGGCCCGAATCGGTGACGGCGTTCGTGCGTCGGATGCCGGGCGAGCGGACGGTGCTCGTCGTGCAGAACTGGTCGGCGCGCGAGGTGACGGCAACGGTCGACGGCCCTGGTTCGCCGTCATCGCCGCTTCTCGAGAAGGACGCCGAGCGGTTGTCCGGCGATGCGTTTCGTTTGGGTTCTTACGGATATTGGATAGGAGAATGACAATGAAGAGAATCTGCAGTTTGACGATTGCCGTCGCGCTTGTGTCCGCGGCGACGGCGGCAGTGAAGGAGATTGACTGGGCGACCTTCGAATATCCCGACGCGTGGGATTACCGCGCACCCGACACGAAGGGCTTTGATGTCAAAGTGACGCTGAAGAAGGCGGCCCCGATCTCCGGCAACTGGCTGCAACCGCATCTTCACTGGATGACGGCCGGCGGCTACGGCGGCTTCCAGCAGTGGTCGAATCCGATCAAGAATCCGCAGGTCGGGAAGACGTACACCTTCCACTACAAGCCGAAAGTCGACGAAGACAAAGTTCACCGCTATGCATTCTGCGGCTATCTCGCGCCGAACGGCGACTACAACAAGAAGATGAAGGAGCAGTTCGTCGACATCCATCTTCCGACGCCGCCCGCCTACGAGCCAAAGCCGGCGAGCTGCCTTTTCAAGAAGAGCTACATCCGCATTGACGAACAGCCGGCGCCCGTGAAAGTCGGCGAGGAAGTCGTGCTCAAGGTGCACTACTACCTCGATCCATCGGAGACGTGGGGGCCGAAGCAGTCGAAGCTCTCAGTGACGCCGCTCGGTCCGTGGATTGACAATCCCGACGGCGTCATCAACAAGTCGCGTCATCACGTCTCCTACGGCGGAACGATGTTCACGAAGGAGATGCGTATTGAGCCGGGCGAACACACGGTCGAATTCCGCTTCAAGCTCGGCGTCGCCTATCGCTACAACTCCTGCTTCTTCCTCTGCAAGTTCAAGACGCCGGACAACAAGGACTGGCCGTGGGATTTCCGCGGCGGCTCGCTCGCCGTTGTTCCGTCCATCGACGTCTTCCGCCTTTCTCCGACGGCGCGAGGCGGACTCTTCTTCCTTGACGAGACGCCCTCCGTCGCGCTGACGTGGAGCGGACGTCAGCCGGGCGGCCAGGTGACCGGAACCGCGACCGTGAAGGATGCGCTCAACCGCACCGTGCTGACGCGTCCCGTCAAGCTCAATCCCGCGCGGCAGGTCCAGATGCTGAACTTTCCTGAACTTCAGGCGAAGGGTGTCTTTGCCCTGACGGTCAAGGCGCCGGGGCTCGGAAAGGACGGCGCGGACTTCAAAGACTTTTGCACCTTCGGTCGCATCCCGCGCTTTGAGCGTCAGGAAGGTCGTCCGACGCCCTTTGGCGTGACGAACGTGAGCGATCTCGATCTTTCCGAACTCGCGTATGACATGGGCTTCTCGCTCGTCCGCCATTTCACGGCTTGGAAGGGCATTGAGCCGATGCGCGGCAAGTTCGCGCTGTCTGGACTCGACCGGGCGGTCTCCAACAATGCGGCCGCCGGACTCAAGCCGTGGATTCAGCTTTACGCCCCACCCGCTTGGACGCTTCCGCCCGAGATGGGC
Source organism: uncultured Verrucomicrobiota bacterium (assembly GCA_945834475.1). GTDB lineage: Bacteria > Verrucomicrobiota > Kiritimatiellia > RFP12 > UBA1067 > UBA1067. The sequence goes on along the minus strand of CAMAHK010000060.1, from coordinate 9,731 downwards.
AAGACGGGTGAGTTCGAGCCGGCGCCGTTCAAGCTTGATGACTGGGCGAACATTCTTGACGTGCTAGCCAAGCGCTATCGGGGCAAGTTGTACGGCTTCGAGTTTATGAACGAGCTTGTTCCGGGCAAGGCGTGCGAGGATCCAGTGAAGACCTATCTCGACATCTGCCGCGTCGGCTACGACACGGTGAAGCGCAACGACCCGTCGCTCGTCTGCCAGTTGGCGGGCGGACTCTGGCCGCACAGTTTCCGCGTCGACCTGCTCAATGCGGGGGTGGCGAAATACATCGATGTGCTGCCGGTCCACTATTCGACCTACGAGGGCGTGTCCGAAGCGAAGCGCGACCTCGCCCGATTCGGGTCTCCGAACGTGCGCGTCGGGGACAACGAGACGGCCAAGGGCTATTCGGTGTGGAATTACCCGCCTGAGATGTCCTTCGAAAAGTCGCTCGTCCAGTGTCACCATGTGATGACGCGCTGGCCGGACGAGCTCTGTGCCGGGGCGGCGTTTATCACCTATTTTGGCGGCAATGCCGATGCGTGCGGAAACTGGAGCTTCATGCTCGACCAGACCTCTCCGCGTCCCGTCGCCGCAACGCTGGCCGTCGTCCAAGGGAAGCTCGCGTATGCGAAGCCGATCGGCAAGTTCTTCATCGGCGAGACGGTCTGCCATCTCTTCGAACGGGACGGGAAGGCGATTCTCTTCCTGTCGACGCCCGGCCGCGAAGGCGTGCGCGTCACGATTCCCGTGGCCTCCGGCGTCCATCCGCGCCTGACCGACTTCCAGGGCAATAAGACGGCGCTGAAGGGTGATGCGGTGATTACGGGCGACATGCCCGTCATCGTCGAGGGCGCGGACCTCGCGGCCCTCAAGCTGCACGCGGCGCTGTCGCTCGGGTCGGGTGCGCCAAGTGCGTTACCGCAGGTGACGGCGCTCGCGCCGCGCGTGCCGGTTACGGTGTCGAATCCGTTCGCGGACACGAGGACCTTCCGTGTCGGCGGATCGTCCGTGACTCTGGCGGCTGGCGCCACGAAGACCTTCGAGGCGGAGGTGGCGGCGAAACCGGGCGCGAACCAGTTGACGCTTTCGGTTGAGACGAAGGGGCTTGCCCCCGTCTCGAAACCGTTCGTCCTCTATCTCACCGAGGCGGCCTCCCTCGGGAACTTGGCGCAGAACGGCGCGTTTGACAGCACGGGAGCGCCGTGGAAAGGCGACGGTCGTCTTGTCGATGCTCCGCAGCCCGGGGCATCCGCGAATCGGGCGCTGGCGATCGCCGGCAAGGGGAAGGGCTATCTTCACCAGACCCAGATGGTTGACTTGCCTATTCCCGGCGGCACGTACCTCTATTCCGCCTGGTTGCGCGGCGAGGGGATGGGGGGCGGATCCAATCTCGACGAATACGATGCGCTCGGCAAACACCTGAAGAACCACATGATGCTCAACGTCTTCGCGCTCGGCGGCGAAGGGTCGAAGGGCTGGCAGTATTTCTCCAAGCGGATTGTGACGAAGCCGCAGACGGCGAAGCTCGCGCTCACGCCGGTCGCGACGGGCAGCGTCGGCAAGCGCATTCTCTACGACAACGTGCAGCTCTCGCTCGACAGGGGACTCGACTTCCAGTCCTTCGCCGCGCCTGACGCGGCGCAGTCGGCGCTGATTCCGCTCCTCTGCGAAAACCGCGTCAAGAGCGAGAACGGTTATGTCTGGAGCGAGAAGAACCTCGCGGGCGTGGCGCGGTTCTCGTGGTCGACCGAGGCGCTGGTCTTCGCGGTGGAGGTCGAGGACGACGTGATGGATGCGCGTCCCGTGGTCTCCGCTTCCGGCGAGGAGACGCTCGCGGGCGATGCGCTTGCGCTCTCGATCTTTCCGCGGCAAGGTGCGGACGGGTTGCCGACGGCGGATGAGGTTCGCTGGTACATTTCCAAGGCGAGTCCGGGCGGCGGTTCGGGTTCGGTGACGGTCTTCCGTCCAAAGTCCTACGCGATGGGCGCGAAAGACGGCCAGCTCTGCAAAGACTCGTCCGTCTATCAGGTCCGGGTGACACGCGAGAACACGCTGACGCGCTACCACCTGACGATTCCCTGGTCCGAGATTCCCGGTTTCACGCCGGCCGTCGGCGCCAGCTTTGGTTGTCGGATCCGGCTGACGGACGCCGACGGATCGGCGGCGCGCGGCGAGATCGACTGGGGAGTCGGGTTTGTAACGCTGTTCAGCCAGCTTTGAGCGCCGAAGAAGAAGGTAACTTCCGGCACTTTCGTGTACTGACGGATTCGTCGGTGAAATGGTATAATCCAAACACGAAATTGAACGTGTTTAAAGGAATGATATGGAAAGACTAATGTTGTATTGGCAGCAGGGCGGCACGGTGATGTATTTCATTGCGGCGCTTTCGGTTCTCGGTATCGGCTGTGCGCTCGAGCGGTTCGTGAATCTCAGGAAGTCGCGGATCGTGCCGGAGAAGCTGACCTCGGCGGTAATCGATCTCTGGAAGGCGAAGAAGTTTGACGAAATCTCGCACCTCTGCACGCACGACAAGTCGATGCTCGCGCGCGTCATCGAGTCGATGCTGCAACATCGCGAATCGAAGGACTATGCCGAAGTGAAGCAGTTCGCCGAGGACAAGGCCGCACGCGAACTGAGACTCGAGAACCGCAAGGCTGTGATGCTCTCGACGGCGGCGACGCTTTCGCCGCTGCTCGGACTCTTCGGGACGGTGCTCGGCCTTCTGGGCGCGTTCGGTACGGTCGCGGCGATGGGCGAGCTGGGGGATGCGAGCGTACTCGCGGATGACATCGGCAAAGCCCTGGTGACGACCGTCGCGGGTCTCGCTGTGTCGATGCCCTGCCTCTTCATCTTCGGACTCATCAAGAACAAGCTCAATCTCTACGCGGTGCTGTTGGAGGAGGAGATCTCGGATCTTGTCAACGAGCTGTTCATCAAGGGCTGAGAACATGGCCGTCAAGTACGAAGAAGACGACAAGCCAGAGGTGTCGCTCACCTCGATGATGGACTGCATCTTCCTGATCCTCATTTTCTTCCTGGTCTCGAGCCAACTGAAGAAAGTCGAGAAGGAAGTGCCGCTGGAGCTGCCGGAGGCGCAGGCCGCGAAAAGCGTGAAGGCGACGCCCGATCTCATCACGGTCTCGGTGACGTCGAAGGGCGAGTTTTATGTCTGCGGCAAGCCCGTCGGCCCGGCCGGCCTGCGCGCCGCGCTCACGGACGCGAAGGCGAAGAATCCCGACCGGCGCATCCGGCTCAACGGTGACGTCTATGCGCCGTTCCGTGCGATCGTCCAGGTTCTGGACACGTGTCAGCAGGAAGGTCTCACGGTTGTCGGCATCCATACAGCGGACGGAGTCAAGTAGGCATGTTGCACGCGAACGAGATCCGGACGCGCGAACAGCGCCGGCGGCGGCGCGAACCGCTGTGGAGTCTCCTGTCGTTCCTCTTGCACACGGGCTTCTTCGCCGCGCTCGTCTGGCTGACGCCCGTGAAGGAGCTTCTCGTCGAACCGAAGGAAAAGCCGGTCCGCAACGCAGCCGAAGACCTGTCGGCCGATCGCCTGCAGGACATCGGTGAGACGCTTTCGGACGTGCGGGCGAACGAGCTTTTGAAGGAGGTCCAAGACCTACAGGCTGTGCTCCACAACATGGATCTCATGAAGGAAGCGCTTGCGCAGGACTATGACCGCTTCGCCGAGAAGAATGCGGCTGACGCGAAGGTCGAACTGGAGAAGCTCATCGAAGAGGCCGAAGAGGCCCAACGGAAATCCGTCGCCGCGCAGGAGGTCGTCAAGAACGAGGTCCGGGAACTTGTCCGCCTTGAGACGCAGGAGGATCTGACGAGCCAAGACGTCAAGAATGATCTCGTCCAGAAGGTTGACAAGCTTCAGAAGGAGACGGTCGAACAGACGAACACTGCGCAGGCGAATGCGGTCAATGCGTTCGACAAGTTGCAGACGAAGGCCGAGTTCGCCGCGCTCAAGAAGACGTCCGAGGCTGCGGAGAAGTTCCGCGAGGCGCAGATCGAAGTCGCCCGCGTGCAGGACAGCGCCCAGACGGTCGCAATCGAGATCGCGTCCCAGATGGCGCGTATCGCCGACAATGCGAAGTGGATTGCCGTACACGAGGAGGTGATTGCCAATGCCGAGGCGAAGAAAGCCGCCGCCGAGGAGGCGAAGGCCCAGGCGACGGAGAAGCGCGAGATTGCGAAACAGGAGCGGATCATCGCGCAGGCCGAGCGTGAGATCAAGTGGCGACAGGATCGCGTCAAACCCGATTACGCACGGCGTGACGAACTGGAGAAACAACGTCAGGAACGGGCGAACGAACAGCAGGTCGTGGCGCTGGAGAAAAGTGCGGACGCGCAGCGGAAACTCAACGAGCAGATCGCCGTTTTGAAAGAAACCCTGAAAAATGACCGCTCCGAACGCGAGAAGCTCGCACAAGCCGAGCAGCGGCAGGAGAATGCCCTCGTCCGAGAGCAGGCCCGCGAGAAGGCGATGGCCGAGGCTTATGACCTTGCGGTCAAGCTCGAACAGGCGGTTGCCGAGAGTTTCAAGGACGTGAAGGCGCTTGAGACGGCGCTCGCGAAGAAGATGAGCTTTGCCGCTGCGGCGAAGATGACCGATGTCGTGAAGCCGGAACGCAAGGCCGTCGACCGGCAGCTCCTCGAGGAGAAGGTGCGGACGAAGGCGGCGCTCGACCGGCAGAAGGCCGCGCAGCTCGAGGCCGTGCGAGAGGCGGAGGCGATGGCCGAGAATGCGAAGGCGATGATGGAGAAGGCGATGGAGATCGTCTGGAAGGATTCGTCGTCTCAAGCCGTCGCGGCGAACGAGGCGCGGCAGGAGGTGCGGTGGCTTGAAGAGAAGGACTTCGACGCGCGGCGCGAGACGGTGGAGGCGCGGATGGCCGAGCTCGACGCGTCGGCCGATTATCAGCTTGAACTCGCCGAAGCGGCGTCCGAAGACAATCAGCAGAAGGCGAAGGACCTAGCCGATCTCATGAAGGGGGAGGACGGCTCGATCGACCAGAAGAGCGCGAAGGGTTCGACGGAGGGGGCGAATCCGGGTCCGCCGGAACTGAAGGCGAGCGACCTAGGGCTCGTCCCCGGCAATGTAATGGCCGTGACGGGGGACGGCGAGAAGGGGCTGCCGGCGAAGTGGATGTACGTCAACAGCTGGCACGTGATCGGTCCGTTCCCGAATCCCAACCGGGTGAACCTCCGCCGCAAGTTCGCGCCCGAGTCGAAGGTCGATCTTGATGCGACGTACGCGGGCAAGGACGGCAAGGTGCTCCGCTGGGAATACCAGCAGGCGAAGAGCTGCAAACCGCCGCAGCCGTGGATGGCCGACTGGCGTGCGGAGGTCGTTCCCGAGAAGAGCGAGGAATACGCGATCTTCTATGCCTATGCCGAAGTCTTCTTCGATGCGGCCTGCGACCGCTGGATCGCCATCGGGTCCGATGACCGCAGCGACGTCTGGATCAACGACGTTCCGGTCTGGGGTTCCTCGAACCGGCTCAAGGCGTGGACACTCGCGGAAGACTTCCGCCGCGTCCATTTCAAGAAAGGCCGCAACCGCATTCTCGCCCGAATCGAGAACGGACACTGGAACTTCGGCTGGTCCTTGTGCATTTCAACAGGAGATGAAAAATGACTGTAATGACCGAATAACTGAATGACCGAATGACGGAATTGATTGAAGAAAGGATAATGAAATGTTAGCAAGTATTCTGATGACTGTTGGCCTTTTGTTTGCCGATACTTCGGCGGGTATCAATGTGGACTGGCGCGGACTCCCGAATGTCGTGGACGTGCTACGCGACAACTCGAAGGCGCATTACGGGTTCGCGAACTTCGTGGCGTTCGGTCCGGGGTGGTCGTTCACCGCGCAGGACTATGCGGCGAAGGAACATAAGAAGGAAGCGATCGAGGACGCGAAGTACGGCAAGGGCCTTCTCTTCACGGGAAAGATCTGGGCGGGCAAGACGGGGCTTAAGATCCGCGAGGAGTTCTATGACGTGACGAAGAACGGCAAGGCCCAGGTCCATTGCCGGTGGACGATCGCCGCGCAGGACGGCAAGCCCATGAAGCTCGAGCGTGCGTATGTGCGCTTCCCGCTGTCGCGGGCCGCGTTTGCGGGCGGTACGGTCGGCTCGACGACGCTGCCGTTGGAGTATGGCGAGGAATGGATCGGCGTCGGTGACAAGTCGAAGATCGTCATCACGTCGAAGGACGGCAACACGAAGCTGCTTGCGTCCGTCGCGAAGGGCAATCCCGTCATCCAAGACGCGCGCAAGGACAAGCAGGACCGCTTTGAGTTCCGTATCGACTTCCCGGACCAGAAGAACGCGACGAGCTCGACGATCGAGTTCACGATGGCGGGTGCGTTCGCCGACGCGCTCAAGAAGAAGGACGGACGTGTCGATCTCGGCATTCCGCCGCCGCCCGCGAAGCTGGTTGCGAACGACGAGTGGGTCGTCTTCCCGTATTCGAATGCGATCAAGACCGGCTCGATTCTCGACTTCTCCAACGTGACGACGCGCGAGGCGCCGGCCGGCAAGTATGGGTTCCCGAAGGTTGACGCGAACGGCCACTTCGTCTTCGAGAAGTCGAAGAAACCCGTCCGCTTTGTCGGCGGCAACCTCTGCTTCGACGCGAACTTCCTGACGAAGGAGGAGTGCACGAAGGTTGTGGAAGATTTCGTCAAGCGCGGCTGGAACACGGTGCGCTTCCATCACATCGACGTGACGATCACGAAGGACGAGTGGAACAACCTCTGGGGACGCACGACGTATCCCGAGATCTCGCCGAAACGCCTCGACCAACTTGACTACCTGATGGCCGAGTTCAAGAAGGCCGGCATCTATGCGACGTTCGACCTCTACGCGATGGGCGGACTCGGCAGCTGCGAGGGCTTCGACAAGCCGCTCAACTCGAACACGATCAAGGCGGTCGTGCCGATCCACAAGCCGGCGGAAGACCAGTGGTTCAGGCGCGCGATGGAGATCTTCGATCATGTGAACCCGTACACGGGCGTCAAGTGGAAGGACGAGCCGGCGGTGTTGTTCGTCACGCTCATGAACGAAGACTCGATCGCGTCCGTCTGGTGGGGCGCGGCGGAACTGTATGTGAAGAAGTACAACGCCTGGGCGAAGACGAAGGGATACCCGCAGTATGCCCAGAAGGACATCGGCGGCAAGAAGGAGTTCTCGGAGTTCCTGCTTGAGGTCAAGGCCGACGCGAACCGCCGGATGGCGAAGCGGCTCAAGGACGCGGGCGTCAAGGCGCTCGTTTCGGGCGGCAACTGGTGGGATACGATGCAGCAGACGTACGAGCGCGAGGCGCTTGAGGTCGTCGACAACCACGGCTACGGCGACCATCCGCAGCCGAGCTATCAGAAGCTGCCGTTCCACGTCAATCAGGCGAGTGACATCAAGTCGGGGAATCCGACCTACAACGAGCCGATGATGAAGGCGCCCTCGCGCATCTTCGGCAAGCCGTTCACGATCACGGAGTACAATTACTGTCCCCCGAACCGCTATCGCGCGGACGGTGGCCTCGTGATGGGCGCGTACGCGTCGCTGCAGGACTGGGACGGCCTCTACCGCTTCGCCTGGAGCCATGCTCGCTGGGCGCTCTTCGGCGACCATCACGTCAGCGGCTTCGACATCGTGCGCGATCCGATCGGACAGCTCACTGAACGCCAGATCGTGCTCCTCTACGGACGCGGCGACGTGGCGCCGGCGAAGAACGCGTATGCGTACGGCGTGACGAAGGGCGAGGCGCATGCGAAGGGCCTTGGCGACATGTGGGCGAAGGGACTCTTCCCGCATCCGTTCACACAACTCGGCTACACGTCGAAGATCGGCTCGTACGTTGCGGACGACGGGAAGACGCCGTCGCTTGCCTGCACGAAGGCGTGGACGGCGGCGACCCGAGGGAAGATTCCGAAGTTCAACGGCGACCTGACGGTTTCGGATACGAAGGAGATCGCGATCTCGACGAAGAAGGGCGATCTCACGGTCAACACGCCGAAGACGGCGGGCGTTTGTTCGATCGACCGCCATGACCTGACGGCGGGCCCGCTGACCGTCTCGGGGGTGACGACGTTCTGCAGCGTGTCCGCGTCGGCGATGGACGACAAGAACCTGACGGCGTCGAAGAAGATTCTCATCCTCCACATCACGAACGTCCTCAACACCGAGATGACGTTCACGAACGCGAAGATGACCGATACGAAGAGCTGGGGCAAGCTGCCGTATCTCGCCCGGAGCGGCGAGGCCCGGATCACGCTGGCCAACGCGAACAAGGGACTCAAGCTCTACGCCCTGGCTTCCGACGGTTCGCGTCTGCGCGAGGTCAAGACGAGGTACGCGAACGGGGCCTACACCTTCACCGCGAAAATCGCCGCCGGAGAGGGCGCTCACGCGCCGACGATGATGTACGAGCTCAATTGATTTTCGCCCCGAAAGAGAGTATAATGTGCGGGTAAAAAGGACATGTGTGTGTCCTGAAGGAAAATCTATGAACAAATACCTTGATGACTTTATGAAGGCCTTCCCGTTCGAGGGCCTGACGTATGACGATGTGACGCTGGTGACGCAGTATGCGGACTTCCTTCCGGACGACACTTCTCTTGAGACGAAACTGACGAGCCGCACGCCGATGAAGGTGCCGTTCATGTCCGCCGCGATGGATACGGTGACCGAGGCGCCGATGGCGATTGCGATGGCGCTCGCGGGCGGCATCGGCTGCATCCACAAGAACCTCGAAGAAGACGAACAGGCCGCGCAGGTCGCGAAGGTGAAGAATCACCTCAACGGCCTCATCGCCTCGCCGGTCTGCTTCCACGAGAATGACGACATCTCCTTCCTTCGCAGCGAGAAGCGCCGCATGGGCCTCAAGTTCAACGGCTTCCCGGTGCTCGACGCGAACGACAAGCTCATCGGCATGATCACCTCGTCCGACATGCGCTTCGCGCCGATGCAGGCGAAGAAGCTCAAAGATGTCATGCAGCCCGCGCCGATCACGGCGAAGCCGGGCACGTCGCTCAAGAAGGCCTATGAACTTATGCGCGAGGCGAAGATCGGCAAGCTCCCGCTCGTCGACAAGACGGGTAAGATCGTCGGTCTCTACAGCTTCACCGACGTCGCGCGCATCATCGAGAATCCGAACTCGATGTACAACTGTGACGAGAAGTTCCGCCTCCGCGTCTCGGCGTCCGTCTCGGGCGGCAAGGGCGACCTCTCGCGCATGGAGAAGCTCGCGGCGGCCGGCGTCGACGCGGTCGTCGTCGACTCGGCGCACGGTCACTCGAAGGGCATCATCGAGATGACGAAGTACATCGTCAAGAACTTCCCGAAGGTTGACGTGATTGCCGGCAACATCGCGACGGGCGAAGCGGCGGTCGCGCTCGCGAAGGCGGGTGCCCACGCGGTCAAGGTCGGCATCGGCCCCGGCTCGATCTGCACGACGCGCGTCGTCTGCGGCGTCGGCATTCCGCAGCTCACGGCCGTCTACAACGCGGCGAAGGCGCTGCGCGGCTCGGGCGTCGCGGTCATCGCCGACGGTGGCATCAAACTCTCGGGCGACGTGCCGAAGGCCCTCGCGGCCGGCGCCGACTCGGTGATGCTCGGCTCGGTGCTCGCAGGTACGGAAGAGTCGCCGGGCGAGAAGATCTACTCGAACGGTCGTCAGTACGTTGTCTATCGCGGCATGGGCTCGATGGCGGC
>CAMAHK010000059.1 GCA_945834475.1 uncultured Verrucomicrobiota bacterium | reverse complement strand
GGCTCAAACGAACTTATGCGGCAACATTCCACCCACACTTATGCCCGAAGAGCCCTTTTTTCCGCATTGTCGCCATTAGTTGTTTCTCGCTCTGTTGATTACCTTTCATCACATAAAACTCCTCTCAAGGACTGACTCAGAACATTCTTGATAACACATAAGATACACTCTTCCGGAACGTGCCATGCCAGAATGTCGCATGCAAGGGCGCAGGATGTCGATTTACTGCTCATCAATCATTCGTTTTCTGGGCGATAGTATACCAAAAAACCAACCCTCAAACGATCTCACAATGGCTGGCTTTGAGCTTGAAATGTCATCGTCTGCCTCCTTTTGAGGTCTTGCGAGGTGCGGAATATCTTCCCGACTCTGGCGGCGGCAGGGCGCGGAGTGCCATAGCCTCTTCGATTGCGGCACGTTCGCGCATAAGTTCCATCTGAAGTTCCTCGACCGTCGGCAGATTAAGATGGTACTTTACCGCAAAAAGGTTGCGCTCGCGTTCGTCACCTTCTCGCCGGTGAAGAGCTTCACGTGATCCTTCTTCGGAACACGCGCCTCGTCAATCGCCTTATCAACCCGGCGATCGACGGGGATAGCCACCCCGAATCCGCCGCCGACACCGACTTCACGTGTCCGGAACGAACGATGAATCGTACGCGCCGCAGCCGAATCCGCCACGACACACAGGCCCGCGCAAAGCAAAGCCGAACAAATGCGAACTGCCATCTCGTTACCAACCATGCCGAACATTATACCACAATGGCGGTTTCGTGCAGAAATTCCAGCCCCAAAACAACTCACGAGGGAAAATTGGTCGGACCGTGGCTGACCCTTCCCCGAGGTGCACGTAACCTGTCAAAGCCAAAATTGTACAATTTCGTTTCGAGTCAAAAAGGCGTCGCAATCTCTGGTAAGATGAACCTAAATTCGGGTACGCCAAGACAAGCTTGGCGTACCCGAATTTAGGTTTAAGGACGATTTTTACGGCGCGGTGATGCGTGCCTCGATGCGGTAGAACCGGTAAACGAGCGCCTCGGGGGCAACTTCAAAAACGGGCGTGGCCTGCGCGTCCCCAAGTGCCGTCCAGGGGCCCGCGGTACGGTCGTTCGTCCCGCACAGCACAAACGCGACTTTATACGTGCGGTAATCGCGTGCGGCAAAAGGCGTGTACACCGTATTGCCGGATTTGTACTGGTAAATGTCGTTGAGGTACTTCACCACCGAGATACCGTCCAACACAAAGCGCACGTTGCCGCCGGCGGACGCCCCGTGCACAGGCCGGTTGAAGACCGGCAGATCCGTCCGCGTCGGGTCGAGCCCGAAGATGTAATTCTGCCAGAGCGGCACGCCATTAGCCGCCGGCGCGACGAGATCTGTGGCATACGAATCTTCCGTGATGGCGGTGTAGCCTTTCGCGTCAAGCCAGCTCTTCGGCACCCACACCGTGCGGTTGGTCGTCACACCGTCGTCTTCCAAGCGCGTCACATCGTAGAACCGGTCCCAGCGCGCCACGAAACGCATGGACGATATGCCGTCGAACCGGAAGTTGTCCGCCACGCCATTGGTGACGGCCGTCACGAGGAAATACGAGTCTTCGGCGTCCGCCTTGTGCGCGACGCTCCTGACATAATCGAACGCGATCGACGCGCCGCCACCATCTGGCTCGTACGTCCAGCCCGCCGGCTCGTAGCCTGCCGGACGGTTCGCCGTCGTGTTCTCAAGGATGCCCTGGAACGGTGAACACGAGGCTCCAAGAGCCAGATAGGCGTGGTAGAGCCGCAGATAGGGCTTGGGATCGGGCTTCGAATAATCGTAGTCAACGAATGTGACGACCTTTCGATCCACCAGCGCCGACGAGATCTCCCACACCGCGTTGAGCACAAGTCCGTTTTCAGATTCCACACGCAATTCGCTCTGGTCCGAACGACACACGAGGTAGGAGCGCACGTTTTCATCGTCCTGCGCCTCCACTTCGTAGTGCACCACCGTGCCGATCTTGTACTCTTGGCCCGTCGTGGCCTCGCGCCAGCCCTTGAACGTGTACCCCGCGCGCGTGGGCGCCTTGAGCGTGTATTCGCTCAAGGTTGTTGAAAGGCGTTGGCTGGCCGACGGAAATTCGGCCGTGAGCTCCCCGCCTTCAAGGTTGAAGGTGATGGTGCGCTCCTTCGCGAAGAGGAGCGTCAACTTGCGGTTCGCGGGCGGCATGTCGAAGGCCAGCAGCTCGTCGCACGCCGCACGCGCATAGAAGACGCCGTTGAGGTAACACCCGAGGAACGACCAGTCGGCCTCGGCCACGGGCGAAATCACCACGCGCCGGTCGACACTGACCACTTTGGAATACCGCTTGTCTGGCGTGACATCAAAATAATCCGCGCCGCCGTCATTGATCTTCGCCGCGCCGCCAGGCGTCACCAGTGCCGTGAGCGTGGCGGCATGCAACGGTTCACTCGTCGTAAAATACACGCGGTCGATCAGGTTGCCCTCGCTCTCTTTCGCATGCTTCGAGAGCGACAGAAACGCGAATTTCGTCACGTTCTGTCCGGCAGGCACTTTGTACTCGCCCGTTAGATCCGTCCATTCCGTGAGGTTGCTGATGTCATACGGAGCTTCATGATAGATGAACTTGAGCGACGGCAGGTTGAGAGCCTGGATTTTGTTCGACACCGTCTCCTGCCAACCCTCCGGCTTAGACGAAACATAATTTTTGTAGATGGCAAGTGCCTTGTCAAAATCTTCCGTGCTCGCCACCATCAACGCGAGCGCATCACCCGCCGCGCGTGCGCGGTGCGAGAAGCCGTAGTAGAGCGTCACGCCCGGCACGGTCGCCACATCCTGGTAGAGCGCGCCCACCTGATTGGCGTTCAATTCGGCGAACTGCTGGCCATCGCGCGCCTGCGCCGTGTGGTAGTCACTGATGCATCCGGCCGGGCTGAGATTCGTCGCGACGGACCCGATTTCGATTTTGTGGTCAGAGGCCGTCGTCTTCCAAAAGAGCCCTTCGGTGGTGGTATCCGGATAGAACTTGTAGTAGGAAGACGTGTTCACCGGCACTTCAAAGCTGCCGTTCTGTAGCGTCACTGGATAGGACGAAGCCAGCGACCCGTCGTCGGCTTTCCAAATACCGTAAAGCTTCACGACCGCCAGATCAAGCCGCGTGAGATGCGGCACCGTTGCGCCCGGCCGGTAATCGGCGTCCTTCGCGTCCGGCGCCCGCGCCCAGCCGAGGAATTCCCAGCCGTCGGACGCGAGCGTCCCCCGCTCCGCCAGCGTTATCGTTTTCCCCTCAGCGACTACACTCTGCTGCCATACGCCCGTCGCATCGGGCACGCTTTCCACGCCCGCGCCGGCAATCTCGCCCGTGCCGCCCGTGGTATAGAAAATCGTGTATTGGATGTGCTCGCCCCTCACCGTCAACGTGACGTCCTCCGTCATCAACGCGCCCGGAATCACCACCACGCCCGTCGTCTTGTTGTACGACCAGCCCTCCAGCGCACCGCGCTTCTCGCCGCGCACCTCAATCGTATTAGGCAAGCGATAGCCGCCCGCCGGGAAGAGCGTGGTGACGAAATCCTCATTGGCATACCCCTTGCCGTTCCACGCCGTGTCGCTGCCGTCCACGGGCTTGAGCGTCGCGCCATCGCCCGTCACATTCTCCGCCTCCAACGACACCTCGTACGTGGTACGCTGCGCCACGGCATTCTCGTCGATTTCCCACTGCGCATAAAGCGTGACACCTTCCGCCGACGGCGTGCGCAACAGTTCCGTGGTGCCGTCCGTATCATAACCCACGAGATACGTCTCGCCCGTGTTCGCATCGACTTCGCACGCCATCACGGCGCCTTGCTTCAACAGCGCGCCGTTCAGCGCGAGCGCGCGCCAGCCGAGGAAGACGTAACCGGGGCGCGTGGCCGGAAGGAGCGTGTGCGGACGCGACAGCGCGAGCTTGACCGACGCAATCGTCTCGCCCCATTCATCGCAATAAGTGCCGCCATTCGGACGGAACGACACCATCGAATCGCCCACAAAGAGGAAGTCGAGCGTCAAATCCTCCTGAATACCCTCCGTGCTCAACGTTTGAATGAACGCCGCCGTTTCCATCACGTTGAGATATTCGCCGTTCTTCATCATGCCGGTGAAATTGTAGCCGGGCGCCACGCCGATCGACAAGGACATCTTCCCACCATTATCATAGGAGGAGATATACCCCGTCTCGCGCACGACTTTGAAAACCGACTGCGCATCGTTCACCCACACGGCGCCGCCTTCAGCATGCGTAACTTTCAGATTGAAACGCTCTTCCGGCAGACGGTCGGCCAAGTACACGCGGTCGATCAAGTTGCCGTACGACGAAGCCGTGCCGTCAACCCCTTCCACCCACGAGACGAACGCGTATTCCGTCACCACGCGCCCGGACGGCACCACGAAGTCGCCTGTAATGTCATCCCAGACCGTCCGATTGGCATTGCCATAGGCCGTATGTACGATATTCGTGAACTGCAATTTTTCGGCCAAGGCCGCCACGCGCTCCATGGCCACTTCGCGGGAAATGTGATTGGGGCTGGAGGCATTCGTGACGGCAAAGCAATCGTAGATTGCACGCGCCTGCTCAACCTGATCGGCCGAACCGATCCACATCGACAGCGTTTCAGACGTTTCATTCGTCGGGCTATAGTTGCGCGCACGGTGCGAGAACCCCCAATGGAGCGTCGTATTCGGCAACGTGGCGATACGCTGGTACAGCAGACCCGCGCCCGTTGCGTTGAGTTCAGCGATTTGCTGGCCGTCGCGCGCACTGCTCACGCCGTACTGGCTGATCGAGCTCGCCGAGGTCAATCGACCGATTTCGACCAAGTTCGCCGTGCCCGTCGTGCTCCAGCCGATCTTGTTGCTGTCCACAATCGTCGTATCGCCGATCACGGCGCCGGCAAAGTGAACGTACGTCTTGTCGTTGTCAAGCACTGGCGTTTCGAAACTGCCGTTCTGCAGCGTGATCGGATATGACACCTTCCCCACTTCCGGCTTCGTCGTCCACACGGCATAAAGCGTGATCGTCTCGCCGTCCATCGTCACCAAATGCGCGCACGTTTGGCCCGGCTGGAATTCCGGCGCCGTCACGCCCTGCGTGCGCGCCCAACCATGAAATTCCCAGCCCGGCGCATTGAGGGTGCCTTGCGTCGCAAGCCTCACCTTCGCGTTCGCCGTCGACACCGCCTGATTCCACCCGCGCTCGCCAGCGACAGGCGTCAGCGACTCGGTCTCATGGCCCGGTGCGCCGTCGCCATGGGCGTGGTAACGAATTGTATAACGAATCGGCGTCGTTGCAATCTTAAGCGCCACGCCCGTTTCCTTGTTAGCCGCGAGTATCGCCTTCGGGATAACGAGAGAGCCCATCGCGGGATTGAACGTCACCCCGTCGGGCAACGTGCTGTCCGCCACCGAGAATTTGCGCCCAATATGAGGCAGCACCGTCGCCGTGAAATCGCCGTCCTCCGGCGCATCGGCCGCCCAAACGCCGTCCGCCGCCGTGGGCAACAGACGAAGATTGTCGCCTTCCGCCTGCTCGAGCGTCACCGTGACGGGACACGTTGGCACGGCCGCGCCGGCCCACGCGGCGAGCACCCATACCACTAGCAAAAGCCCAATCTTACGCATGTCCATTCCTCCTCAAAAGCAGCACCGCGCCGCCAAGCACCACCAACAAACCGCCCGTCGGCTCGGGCACGGGAGTCGGCGCGGACCACGGTGCCTCAGCCGCATTGATCGGCCCGTCGTAGCTCGCCGTCGCGTTGCTCTGAATGGCGCCCATCGCGTCGAGCTGCGCATACGTGAGCCCTTTGGCATCCCACGCGCAGTAGGTAGCGGTGAAGGTGCCGTCGCCGTCCATGAAGCCCATTTCCACGCCAAAAATCCAATTGCCCGACGCGGCGGTGGACGGCAGCTCCACCGGCACCGGCGCGCCGTCGAACGACGTGCCCGCATCATCGGCCGCCGCCACCCCCACAAAATCATACGTCTCGCGCGTGCCCGTGGATTTATCCACCGCGTACGCGCGCGCCACCACGCTGTCAGCATTGGCGCCCTGAACCGTGTCCTTCGCCTTCTGGAGCGTCTGCGCATACGCATACTGAAAACTTTCGCTCGCGTCGCCGTCAATCATCCAATACAACACGTCGCCGCGCGCCGCGCCGGCCATCAGTACAGCCATCAGTACCAGCACCAGCGCCGAGAACGCGCATCTGATACGTACCCAATTCATTTTTCGCTCCATGTCACCGTCAACGCCTCGTTTCCGGCCTTACGCGCATACCAAGCCGCCTGACCGCGCGGAATGACGGGATTCTCATCGCGCTTCAGACGTAAAACCCCGTTCGCCGACCTTTCCCAATATTTGCGAACCCATTTCGTACCCGTATATTCAACCGTCTGCAACGTGCCATCCGTCTGCGGCAGACGAATCTCGTCGCCCTTCACCGCGCCCGACCAGTTGATCGCGCCGCCGTTGAGCGCAAAATCGCCCGCCGCCCCGGCGGGCGGCCCGAACAACGTCTGGCCGAATTTCGCGCGACCCGTCGCCGCCGCGAACGTAATGCTCACCGGCTCGGACTCGGCCTGCCCGGCGAGATACACCGCCTTGTCCGCCCGCGCCGCCGCGCCCGACCGGTGCAGCCATGCGCCATAGCCACGCGCAAGCGACACCTCCGCCGCCGCCGACCCCGTTGCCACTTCGGCGCCGCCCGTGCCCACATGCACGACGCGCGCCGCCGCCCATGTATCGCCCGCCGCATCGCGCACGAGCGTGAACACGTGATACCGCCCGGCCGCGCGGTCGTAAACGTACAATTCGTCGCCGTCTTCGAGATTCGCGGTAATCACAAACGCATCGGCCGCCGGCGCCGCGGCCGACGCCCCCACGGCACCCCACGCCACCGCGAGCGGCAAATACTCCGCCGCGCTTTCAACGCGCGTCACGCCCAGCACATTCGCGCCCGTGAACACATCGTCCGCCACCGCGCCGGACGCCGCAACGGCCCCGAGCGCCGCCGCCAGCACACCCCACGCTTTCATTCCGTTCCTCCATGGCGCACCACTTTGAAAAACTGCGCCGTTTCACCGTCCGCCGCCGGAATACGCAACTCAATCGCCCGCGCCGCATCGCCCGTCACCGGCTCGCGCGCGGCATCCGCGCGGTTCAACTGCCCGATCTGCGCCCCGGCACGGACATTGTAATCCAAGACGCTAGACGTCCCTTCCACCGTGACGACAAACTCGTTCCCATCACGCCGGATGCCCGTAATCCGCGGCACCGGCACATCCGCCGGCACAGCCGAACGCACCGCCGCCGTCGCGCGCGACGCACTTCTCACCGACGCGAACCCAACGCACGCCGAGGAATCGGCCACTTCGCCCCAACCGTCCACACGCACCACCGGCGCGCCCCGCACGGCTCGGCGCGTATCCCACACCATCAACGCCAAACGCGCGCCCGAAGCAATCAACGCGGGATCGACGGCCACCCTCGTTTTCGGACAACACCCGCCTTCCGCAAGCGGCAAAGCAAACAACAACCGGCTCGTCGCCGGATCAACCACCGTGCCATCCGCCGCAAAACCAGCAAAATTCGCACCCGAATCAATCGAAACGAGCGCATAATACTCGCCATCGACGACCGGCGAACCATCCGCATAGCAATCCGGCCCCGTGCTCGACACCGTCAACAGCGTCGACGCTTCCGCGACCGCCACCGCCGCCAGAGCAGGGAGAATCCCCCCCCCAGCAACACAGCTATAATAAGACCAAATTTGAACATAGATGGTTAGTATATCACATATCCCTTGCCCATTTCAGCAAGAAAAGTAAAAAATGCAAAATTTAAATTCAAAACAGTGCAAATCTCAATTTTAGATGAAATACCATCCCTTTAGCGGGTGAGATCTCAATTGAGATCGCATGGCCCTTCCCCCGCGCAGCACCGCGGCACCTTGCCGCGCAGCACCCCAATGAATGCGCGTATTCATATCATATTTCCGATTCGGTCAGATGTCCACCTCGACCTGAACCTCTGGCGGACGCGGCGTTTTGGACGGCAGCATCTGCGGTTCCTTGGACGCTTTCGCGTCCATCAGCTCTGCGGTCTCGGCGAGGCGGATGAACTCCGCGCGATAGCCCTCGCGATCCGCTCCCTTCGCACTGCGGGCGCGTTCGATCAGGTTCGTGTAGGACGCCGAACCCTTGAACTTCGAGTCCATGAGGAGCAGCGCAAACTCGGCGACGGCGGAGGCGAAGCGGAAGTCGACGCTCGGTTCCTTGCGCGTCATCTCCGCCGCAGTATGCGCCTTTTCGATGAGAATGCTCCTGTCGCCGTCCGGCTTCTTGTAGCGCATCTTGACCGTCATCAGCTCACCGCTCTTCGCCGTCTCGCTCTTCTGGTACTTGAGCGGATCCGTCCCCGCGCCCATCTCGCCCGTGCCCGCCGGGATGATCTCGTAGAACGCCGTCATCGTGTGGCCCGAACCGATTTCGCCCGCGTCCTTCTTGTCGTCATTAAAGTCCTTCGCGGCGAGGCGGCGGTTCTCGTAGCCCAAGAGCCGGTAGCCCTCGATCTCGGACGGATTGAACTCGATCTGCACCTTCACGTCCTTCGCGACGGTCATGAGCGTGCCGCCGAACTCGTTCATCATCACCTTCTTCGCCTCGAGGACGGAGTCAAGAAAGGCGTAGTTGCCGTTCCCGGCATTCGCCAGCTTCTTCATGTTCGCATCCTGGTAATTGCCGCGCCCGACGCCCAGCACCGTCAGGAAGACGCCGCTTTCGCGCTTCGCCGCGATGAAGTCCTCCAGCTCCTTCGGAGACGAAATGCCGATGTTGAAGTCGCCGTCCGTCACGAGGATCACGCGGTTGTTCGCCTTCTTGTCGAAGTTCTTCTTCGCCTCCTCGTAGGCGAGCTGGATGCCCGCGCCGCCCGCCGTGCCGCCGCTCGCGTACAGTTCGTCGATGACGGACCCGATCGCCTTCTTCTCGCGCCCCGAGACGGACGGCAGTCGCACCGCCGTGCCGTTCGCGTAGGTGACGATCGCGACATGGTCCTCGTCCCTCAACTTCTCGACCAGCATCTTAAGCCCCTGTTTGGCCATTTCGAGTCCGTCGTTCCACTCCATCGACCCCGAAACGTCGATGAGGAACGTGAGGTTGCACGGCGGGAGATTCTTCTCCTCCACGGTCTTCGCCTGCACGCCGAGCCGCAGCAAGCGGTGCTTCGCGTTCCACGGACACGTGGCGAGCTCGCAGTCGACCGCAACTGGCTCGTCGCCCTTCGGCTGCGGATAATCATACTTGAAATAGTTGACGAACTCCTCGATCCGCACCGAGGCCTTCGGCGGCAGGCGCTTCTGGTCGTTGATCGAGCTCCGCATCAGCGCATAGCTCGACGTGTCCACGTCCAGTCCGAACGTCGAAAGCGGCTCGCTCTTCGGACTCACGAACTCATTCTCCGCAAATTCCGCGTAGCGCTCGGTCGTCGGATTAGAACGTATTACACAAGCCGACTCGTAGCGCAAATCCCAATCGCTTCTCTTGCCACCTCGAGTAAAACAGCCCATCGCTCCCGGCGCTCTACTTGCGCACATCGACTTCATCGTAATCGGGCTCCTGATCAGCGCGACCGAGGCCTGTTCCGCCGGTTTCACCAAAACGGTCTCACTGTTCGGTACAGCATTCCCGAGTACTTGAGGCATGATCGGTGGGATTTCGACCGCAATCTCAACCTCTGGTTCTTGATCGGCTTCATCGGCCCCTTCAAGGCAATCAATCTCACATTCGAGATCGCTTTCAAAGTTCTCTGCAAGTTTGGCCCGATACGCCTCTATCCGCGCCGCATCGGTCTTGACCGCCGCCACCCGCCGATCACACAACACTTCTTCATACCACAGCCCACCGATGCCACAGCAAAGCATCAGCATCGCGGCAATGCTCCAACCCGTGCGGCTGCGCCATGTGCTCGTCCTGACCTTGGCGGTTCCATCCGCCAAGAGTCCCCTGAAGTTCCCGCCCGACACCGCGAACGCCCACTCGTATTCCCGCGCCGTCGCGTCTTCCGACCGCGCCCCCGACGGAACCGCCGCAACCGCCGCAGCAATCTCGGCGACATCTTCTGCCGCGAGCGACTCAACCACCCAGCTGCGCTCGACGAACGACTTCGCCGCCGTGACGGCATTCCAAAGCTGGAAGACTCGCTCGCCAATCAGCACCTCCCGCGCCGACGCGGGAACCGTGAATGGCGAGACCGGCACGATCCGGTAGCCGACCTTGCCGCGGTCTTCGACGACGAGTGCGACGAACGGACGGTTCATGTCGGCGAAGACGCGGATCTCGCCGACCTTCACCGGACCGTCAAAGCCCTTCGGCCAGACCCGCTTCTCCAACCCGCGAAACTGCGGACGGCTCCCCGCCGCCGTATAAAGCTCCCACTCTTTCTTGAACACCTCGTTCATTGCGCACCTCCCATCTTCGCGAGCGTGCCGTCCGGGAGATTTTGCTCGCAGGTCTCGAGGAGCATGCGGACGAAGAGCGGATCGTCCGCCCCTTCCGTCTCCTTCAGTTCCCAGCGCAGTGCTTTCATTGTCTTCTCCCGAATCGCGTAGGCCCGCGACTTTGCCGTATTGAGCCCTTCGAGGACTGCCGCGTCGGTTATCGACACGTCCTGGGCCGTCGCATATAAAAGGAGCGCGACCTTCGGTTTTTCCGCCTTTATTTTCCGGGAGAGCGTTTCAAGGAGCTTTTCGGCTTGGGCACGGTAGTTGTCCGCCTCGACCATAGACGCCGGATCGTTCTCCGCGGCAATTTCAATCTGTGCGATGTCCTCTGGCCCCGCATTCTCCCATTCAAGATGGCGCTTGCCGTCCGCTCCGCGCAAGGAGCGCGGCTTCCAACCCTTCAAAGTTACGATCCAGTCGAGGACAATGTCGTGGATGCGTCCCGACCTCGAACCGAAGAGCGTCCCGCAGACGAAGTTGAGCATCGAAAGCCCGTCCGCGGCGATTCGATAGGCGAAGTAGGACTTGAGCGGCTTCGCCGTCTCGCGCGAGCCTTTCAACTTGAAGTAGCCGTCAAAGAATGTTACGGGGTCATCTCCTGCGGCATCCTCTGCCGAGAAGCCGTAGCGCGCTAACTGCGCCAACATCGCGTTTTCAATCTCCGCGCGCAGTTTTGCCGCATTTTCCGCGCAGCATCCCGCGACTGAACAGATTTCGAACCACTCCGTCCACGCAGCCTCGCCCGCATACCGATCCTTGACGATAAGAGCCATTGTCTTTCACCTCCTATCCTACAAAGGAACCGTCATCGTTGTTTTTCCGCCGAGAAGTTCAGCGCCGGGCAGACGTCGGCGGAATCGGCGTTGGTCCACTCGAACGGAAACGTGCGGCACTTGTCGGGCTTCACGGGATGAATGCGGCAGCGGTTGTCGTCCGTCAGGTACACGCACGACTCGTCAGGACGGCTCTTCAAGATCAGCGTCTTACGATCCGGCGCGATCTCGGTCTCGCGGTCGATGAACTCCTGTTCCGTCATTCCAAGGAACGCTGCGATGCGCCTCACCTCGTCATCGCCCACCCGCACGATCCCGTCCTTGATCCGGCAGCACGCCCCGCAACCCAGACACTTGAAATCCACTTCACTAACCTTCATCGCTTGCTCCTCGTCGGTTCGACTTTGCCTGAACTGGATCGAACCACGCAACCGCATCGGCAGTCTTCGAGTCTTCGCCCAGATACCTGTCCAGCAGAAAGGCGCAGAACCACGGCACCGTCAGCTTGTTGTCGGCATAACCGATGTTCGCATCCGCCATCTTGATGCCCCACTTGATGTCCGGATACTTCTCCGAGCGAATCATCTCATTGAGCGACTTAGTCGAGTCATTGCCGCCTTTGACCTCGAGCGGAACCAGCTCCTCCCCACGACGAAGAAAGAAATCCATCTCCAGCTTCGACTCGTCGCGCCTCCAATAGAAGAGCGGACGACCCGACTTGACCAAGGCCTCCGCGACGATGTTCTCGTAGAGCGCCCCCTTCCAGATGCCGAGATTACGATTCACCCGAACGTCTTCGCCGACCTCGGACTCCATCATTCCCATCAGGAGTCCCGTATCGGACATAAACACCCGATATCGACTTTCGTCGTAATTCCCCGCCAGCGGCAGTTTAGGAGTCCGCAGCGCATAACAGACGTTCGCCACGCCCGCATCCCGCAGCCAATCGACGCACGGCGCATACTCGCGCGCACGGGCACCATGCGCGACCTTCGAAATCTGGAACTTGATCGTTGTCTCGTTCGCCAACTGCGCGGGAATATGATTGAACACGTTGAGAATGCGAACCTTGTCAAGGCCTTCGGCATACTTGCGGATGTCGTCGCCATAATCTCGCACGATTCTCCGCTGCGATGCCAAGGACCCCTCGAATGAACGCCTTTCAATGTAGTTGCGCACCACATACGGCATTCCGCCCAACGTGCAATAGTCCAGAAAAAGACCACGAAGCGCAAAACGGGTCGCCTCACTCAGCGGCGTTCGACTGCGCATGCACGAAAGGATCTCTTCCACCAGGTCATCACCATATCCTCGCGCCCAGAGGAACTCCTCGAAATCAAGGGAGTACATGTCCTTGTCAACCTTGAACCCCACAGCAACACTCGCAATTTTCCGATAGTGAACGCCCAACAGCGAGCCACTGCAAATGACATCGTATTGACCGTCTTGCGCAAAGAACTTGAGCGATGTCGCGATGTCCGGGAATTCCTGAACCTCGTCAAAAAAGATCAATGTCCGCTTCCCCTTCGGGAAACGGAAGTCAGGATTCAGCCGACTGATCGCCGAAACAACCTCCTGCGCGCCATAACCATCAACAGTAATTTGCTTGTATTTCGGCTGCTCGACAAAGTTGATCTCAACAATGCTGTCATAATGGTTCTCGGCAAAATGGCGTATTGCCTCGGTCTTCCCAATTTGACGAGCCCCCTTCACTAAAATCGGCAACCGATCGGCATCTGCATGCCACAACTCAAAAAAAGAGTCTATTTTTCTTTTTAAATACATTTGCCGATATTATATCACTATTATCGCAGACTCGTCAAAGGCTGCATCACAAAATCGTAGCGACTTTTAGAAATTTCATCACAAAATCATAGCCACTATTTGATCTCTTATCACAAAATCGTAAGCCACTTGCTAAAATCGATAGGATTCCCAAAATTGTTTTGGCTTTTCTTGGCACGACTTTTCCTGCAAATTTGGTTCTTTACATGACGTAAGGGGAATCAGATTATGTCATTATTGCATCCGTGCCAATCGCGCCATCACAAAGATAGTAGCGATTTTCAAAAGCTGTGTCACAAAATCGTAGCCAGAGGAAAAACGCTCAAAGCATCTGGCAAAGCATCGAACAAAGAAACCAGCATCTCATCAGTTCAAGCCTTACCAAACATCGCCTCGGCCAAATCATGCACACGCTGAATGGTGCAATCTTTAGCATTTATTTCGTGCGTTGTATCTAACAAAAGTTGTATGAAGTTACTGGTCTCCACATGGGGTGTCTGAAAAAGAACCAAGCGCACATAAGGTAAAATCTCCATGAAGAGCGTCACAAACTTCTTTTGCTCAAAATCAAACAACGTAATCTTGACCTTTTCTGCATCAAACGTCGCTCTTGGGCCATACACAAACGAACCACGCTTCACATTCGCAGCAATCATCTTATTAAATGCGTGTTCAACATCATAGACGGTAAACGCCTTATCCTTCACTTCAATCGAATAGAAGCACTTGTCCTTTTCATAAACGTCAATATCACCAACCTCTTTCGAAGACGCACCACTCTCATTCACTTTATGAACTTCAACACGATACTCACCTTTGAGACATGCATAAAACTGCTTCTCAACCGCACCTACAACCGCCGCGCATGTTTCCCCCTCAAACGACTCTTCTATGTACCTTGCAACATAGCGATAAATATCAATGAGATCAGGTGTGATGATGGTTTTCACCGTGTTCAGAAGTTCATTCTTGGCGATAACATCTTCAAGCAACTGAAAGCAATACGACAAACATCTGAACGCAACTTGTGAACCGCCATTGTTTACAATGCGAGCTATCTTAATAAGGGCATTGAGAATCGCTCTGTCATTACCGTCACGCACCGCATTGTCTACTGAGAGATGTGTAAAACGAGCGGGCTTATTCAAGTACGGCTCATTAGAACCACCAAGCGCATTCACCAAATGTTCATGTTCAAATGGAACAACCACCTTATGACAAAGGCTACGAGAATCAAACGCACCTGAGATTGGAGCGCCAGCCTGAAGCGCGACGGCATTTGCATTTGGCTGAACTGACTTTGCCAAGAGATTTGTAACCAGAACATACTTGTACGTCTTATGAGATCCAAGCATCACCTTCTTCAACAGAGCGATAACGTTGTCGGTCGGTTGTAACCTGACCTTCTTGGCCTCCAATAGAGTTTTGCCGGCAATCTCAAAATCAATTGTTACAGCCATATCATCAACCGCCTTTTCTGCGTTGTTTTTCCTGTGATTAAAAAAGAACCACCAGAACATTAGCCGACCAACTCAGCCTTTATCATCTTCGCCACTTGGCTTGCCAGATTGCACGGAACCGCATTGCCAATCTGCTTGTACATGGTGGTACGGGAACCAACGAAGTTATAGCCAAGCGGAAACGTCTGAATGGCTGCGGCTTCTTCCACCGTCAATCTACGAAGCCTCTTGGGGGCTTCCTTAAACTCTGGCTTGATAGAGCCATCCATCAGCCCCTTGTGATATTCCTCGACCCAGCTGGGCCTATTCTCATAAAGCTCTTCTTCATCAATAATCGGAGTCTTGTTTCCACCCATAGATGCTGGTAAGGTAGCACAATATCCATTCACTCGGATCGGCCTACCCAACCCATTGAATATCATGCCAGCATACGGAGACTTGCGCATGACTGGGTTATTCGTGAACGTAATCTTGGCATTGCACACGTGAAGATTGTTTCCAACCCCCGGCTTATCAAGAACCGCAAGGACCTCTCTTACTGTTGGAGCCTTAATCTTATACGGGGCAAGCATCTTCTCCAAGTCGATAGGCTTAACCGTCTTCTCTTTAAAGCCAATAAAAAGCACTCGCTCACGATTCTGTGGCACGTTGTAGTCAGACGCATTCACAACAATATAACTAGTGCTATAGCCAAGCTCTCGCATGCGCACCAGTAACTTATTCCTGATATCGCTCCATTTCTCCAAAACGCCAAGCGCCTTAACATTCTCCATTACAAAAGCTTTGGGGCGAACTATTTCAAGAGCCTTAACATAGTTCCATACGTTTTCACTGCGCGGGTCATTCGGATCCATTTTGCCAGCGACTGAAAATCCCTGACAAGGGGGTCCGCCAATTAGCAAATCAACTCTATCGGTAAACTGATAAAGCTCATACATCCACTTCTTAACGTCGCCACACCTAATATGATCGCCAATATTTGCCTTGTATGTCTCACAAGCATCAGCATCAAAATCGTTTGCCCACACGATATTGAAGCCTTCCATATGAAATCCCATATCAAGACCGCCGGCTCCAGAGAAAAGCGATACTACCGCAAGCCGCTTATCACCCTTGGCTTTCTTAAACGGTTTCAGTGCGCTAGCCATAAGCTCACCTGAGAAATCAACCTGACTCATCTTTACCATAACTTAACAATTCTTCTGCGCAAACGGCTTATTAAACCACTATGCTCATTAAAATCATGTGCATTCACCTCTGAACATATCTGAACAAAAAAGATGAAGGCAAGCTACAATGGTGTTGAAGTGTAATTTCACGATACAGTATTATAGCAAAACCACCCCAACTTGGCAGTGACAGCGTTTTACAAAACATTTCTTAGCACCTTACGATTCAAATTGGTTTTTCTTACACTCATTTCAGCCCAACCTTGAACGCCGAGGCGAGCGGGGCGGCGAGGGGACGATAGACATGGGCGACGGGATCGTAGGTAATCGGCGCAATCTTCTCCGCGTCGGGGTTGCCGTCCGTCAGCGCCACTTCGTCACAGGCGACGTTCACGACCTTGCCGACGACGAGGCAGGTCTCGGAATCCATCGAAACGAGTTCGCACTCGAAGACGAGCGGCAACTCGTCAATCGTCGGCGCATCGACATGGTTTGAGCGTGTCACATGGAACCCGCTCTTCGCGACCTTGTCAGGCGTCTGGTTGCCCGAAACGCAGCCAAGGTAGTCGCAGGCCTTCACCTGCGCGGCTGTGCCGACCGAGATCGTAAACGCCTTGCGTTTCTCGATGTTCGCCCAAGTCTTGTGCGTGTTGTCGATGCAGACAGTGAGCAGCTCTTCGCCGCCCGTCCCGCCCCACGCGGCGTTCATCACGTTCGGCGACCCGTCCTCGTTGTAGGTCGCGATCATCAGCACCGGCATTGGATAGAGCCAGGTCTTCACACCAAAGTCTTTTTTCATTTTTATAACCTCCATATCCTTCAATACAAGAAGCCGAATAGCCAAAGCGGAATCTTTCCGCCCACGCCAACTTCAACGTCGTCATTCACGACATAACTGTCTGGGATGTCGGCAATCTGCTTGAAGGCCTTGCCCGTCCCCTTCGGACCCTTGATGCAGATCAAGCGGTCCTCCCAGTCGATCTTCTCGCACAAATAGCGCCAAAAGTTCAGATTCGTTTCTGCAACCAAACGCTCAGACGCTTCCAGAAACGGTTCGACATCCTCTGTCGTCATCTTCATATCAATGTCTCCAAACACCTATCTTCACTCATAATCAATGTTTCAAAACACTAATATGATATCGCACCCTGATGCTAAAATCAACCGTAAGTCGGGCGGCTAAATCGAAAAAACGATTTAGCCGCCCGACTTAAGTTATTTCCCTTTCACTTCTGGCACTTGGGACAGTACCAGCTCGTGCGGCCACCGAGAG
>CAMAHK010000058.1 GCA_945834475.1 uncultured Verrucomicrobiota bacterium | reverse complement strand
CGCGATCGCCTTCGGCGACCTGCCCTCCGCGTTGCTTCGGCGCATCTAGCCCCGCCCCCGGCTGCCGAAATCATCTTTTGCGCGTTCCGCCGTTCCGTCGAAACGCTTATCCGCCGTCCAAGCCGATCCTCTCTACGGTAACCGTGTACTCTCCAAGCGGCTAAGCGATTCGCCCTTAAAGGCGAATCCGCGCAAAAGATGATTTCGGCAAGCGGGTGCGGGGCTCAGCGGAAGGCCGGAAAGTCGTCTCGGGCATGTGAAGATTGACCCTAAACGCGTTAGGAACGGAAGCGCATCACGGACAGTGGTCGATCTTCCCAAGCGCGCCGCTCAAGAGGGCGCGCGGTGACCGAGACGAGCTTTCCGGCCTGGAGCGGTTAAAGCCCCGCGCCCGCTTGCGCGTCGATATTCCTGTTGTACAGGGAGTCGCGCACTTGAGTAACCCATTACTATGCGGGGACCGAACAGACGCGGCGGATGGGACATCCCTCGCATTTCGGACGGAGCGGGCCGCAACGCGTCTGACCGAACGAGACGAGATTCGAGTTCCAGGTCTTCCAGTACTTGACCGGCAAGAGCTTACGCAAGGCCATCTCCGTCTCAAGCGGCGTCTTCGTCTTCACAAACTGCAAGCGGTTGGAAATGCGATGAACGTGAACATCCACGCAAATCGCCGGCAGGTCAAAGCCGACCGCCACCGTCAGGTTCGCCGTCTTACGTCCGACCCCCGGTAGCTCGCAAAGCTCCTCGACCGTCTTCGGCAACACCCCGCCGAACTTCTCGCGCAGCACGCGCGGTAGCTCGTGCAGATGGCGCGCCTTGTCGCGGAAAAAGCCGACGGGATAGATGTGCTTCTCGATTTCGGCGACGGTGAGTCGTTCCAGCGCATCGGGACCTCGCGCGCCGCCACATCCCGTCTCGGACGCATCGCCGACCGCCGCGCGCATCGCGGCGAAGAGACGCCTGACCGCCCCCGCCGTACAGGCGTCCTTCGTGCGGGCCGAGAGAATAGTCCCCACGAGCACGCAGAACGGATCATGTGTATGCGCCTCGATGAGCTCGATGATCGGCGCCTGATGCGCGACGAACTCCTTCTTCAGAGCCCGATCAACAAAAGCAATTTTCTTTAAAATTTCCATCTTAAAACCCGAGTTTCGCCCGATACTTTGCGACGGTTCGCCGCGCCATCGGATACCCCGCCTTCACCATCAGCTCGGCGATCTCGCGGTCGGCGACATGCCGGTCGCGCGGCAGGCCGAGGAGAATCTCGCGGAGCTTCTCCACGGGCTCCTGGTCGACGAGCACGAAAAACTTTCTCAAGGGGACAGTCCCCCGCGGTGTCTTCACGTACTTGCGCGCCGCCGCCCGCGAGACGGTCGCGATCGTACACTTCGCCTCCTTCGCAATCTCGCTCATCGTCAGTCGCTTGAGCCCCGCCGCGCCGCGCTCCAGGAACTCGGGCTGCCGCGAGATCGTCGCCTCGGCGATCTCGACCATCGTCTCCTTCCGGCGGATCAGCGCCTCGCGGAACTCCCGCGCCCGCTTGACGCGATCGATCGCGAACTTGCGCGTCTCCTCGTCCAACTCGCGATCCTTCGCCATCTCGACGTACTTCGCCGACACGCGCAGCTCCGGAATGTCCCCCTGATCGACGCGCACGTTGCCCGCCTTGTCGACGAAGACGTCTGGCGTCACGATCGTCGTCTGCACGCGGTCGTAGAGGCGCCCAGGGAACGGGTCCAGCGCCTTTAGGAGCTGAAACGCCGCGAGGTTTGAGGGACGGAATGTCGTCAGCCCCCCCTTCGCGAGTGCCGCCGCGAGTTCGTCCACGGCGCTCTCCGCAAGCGTCCGCTTCGCCGCGGGGATACGTCCGAGCTGCGCCCGATAGCAGTCCGCCAGGTCCCGCGCACCGCAACCGAGCGGATCGGTCTTGAGGACGAGCTGCCGCGCCGCCTCGAGCTCGTCGTTGGTGACGCCCTTCACGCCGCGTCCCTCGAGCACCATCACAAGATCGGCAAAGCTCCCCGTGAATCGCCCGTCGGAATCGAGCGCCTCGACAATTGCCTGCGCGAGCGCCAGGGTGCGTCCCTCGATGCCGTTCATGCGCAGCTCGCCCATGAGATGCGCGTCGAGTGTCTCGCCGCGCTCGTCGGCCATGTTCTCGAGATAACCCTCGGCCGCGTCAGATGCCGCCTTCTGGAGACGCGCCGCGCCCGCTGAGACAAAATCGCGTTCGATCTCGAGCGCAGGATTGGACTCGATCTCCTTCTTGACCACATCCCGCAATTCCGAGATCGGCAACTGCAGGAGCGAAAACTCCATCATCATGGCCGGCGTGATGCGTTGCGCCTGGATCTGACGAATCTGTTGTGAAAGCGCCATGTTACTTCAAAAGCTCCAGCAGGCGGGCTTCGTCGATCACTTCCGTCCCGAGGGCCCGCGCCTTCTCGGTCTTCGTCGCGCCGACGTTCGCGCCGGCGATGAGGTAGCGCGTCTTCGAGGTGACCGCGCTCTGGACGATGCCGCCCGCTTGCTCGATGAGCGCCGCGTATTCGCTTCGGGGACGCGACAGGCTGCCCGTCAGTACACAGCCCATGCCGGCGAGCGCCCCCGTCGTCTTCGCCGCCACCTTCTTCTCGGCCGCGGGATTGATCCTGAGTGCCTTCATCCGTTCGGCAAAGGCGCGTCCGTAATCGCTCGCGAAGAACCCGAGCACGGCCTTCGCCGCCTCAACCTTGATCGGAAGGATCTCTCGCTCCTTCCCCTTTTTCGCGTCGTTCTCGAGGACGTGCTTCAGCACCGCCGAATCCGCCAGGTCCGAGAACCGCTCGTGCTCGGCGGCGATGTCCTTCGCCACCGTCACGCCGACATTCGGAATGCCCATCGCAAAGAGCCAGCGGTGAAGCGGCAGCTCCCGCGCCGCGTCAACGGCCTTGAGCATGTTGAGTCCGTTCTTGCCGAACTTTCGCACAGGCTGGAGCAGATCGAAGAAGGTGTTAGGCTCAACCTCCGTATCCCCCAAATCCAGATTGACAACCTCTTCCTCGCGCAGCGCAAAGAGATCCAAGACATCCGTCACGAGGCCCTTCTCAACGAGCGCATCCGCGACCTTCCCGCCGAGCGCCTTCACGTCCAACGCGTTGCGGCTTGCGAAATGCTCGAGCCGCCGCCGGAGCTGCGCCCCGCAGGCGGGGTTCACGCAGCGAACCGCCACCTCGCCCTCTTCGCGGCGGACCGCACCGCCGCAGACGGGACACTTCGCCGGCATCACGAACGGAACCTCGTTCCCCGTCCGCTTCTCAACGATGACCGAATCGATCGCCGGAATGACATCCCCCGCCTTCACGAGCCAAACATGGTCGCCGATGCGGATGTCCTGCCGCGCGATCTGGTCGGCGTTGTGGAGCGTCGCGCGGGCGATCGTCGAGCCCGCGAGCTCGGTCGGCTTGAGTTCCGCGACTGGCGTCAAAATGCCTGTGCGGCCAACCTGCACCGTGATCGCCTCGACAACCGTCTCGGCGCGTTCGGGCGCGTATTTGTAGGCGCGCGCCCAGCGCGGACCGTGGGCTGTCGCCCCAAGCGGCGCATAGAACTCGCGCTCGTCGATCTTGATCACCGCGCCGTCGATCTCAAAGCGGAACGTGTGACGCTTTTCCTGCAGCTCGTCAATCGCCGCGAACATCTCCTCGAGCGTCTTCGCGCGGCGCGACCACGGCGCGACCGGGAAGCCCCATTTCGCGAACGCAGCGATCATCTCCGAGTGGGACGCAAACCCGTCGCACCCGACGCCGCCCGCATTGTAGATGACAACATCCAAGGGACGCTCCGCCGTCACTTTCGCGTCCAGCTGCTTGAGCGAGCCCGCGCACGCATTGCGCGGATTCGCGAACTCCTCGAGTCCCAAAGCCGCCTGACGCTCGTTGAGCGCAATGAAGCCCTCGCGCGTCATGTACGCCTCGCCGCGTACTTCGAGTTCGCGCGGCGCATCGGCAGGGAGCGTCTTCGGAATGGACGCAATCGTGCGCGCATTCGCCGTGATGTCGTCCCCGATCGTGCCGTTGCCGCGCGTCGCCGCCTGCACGAGTTTGCCATTCGAGTACTTCAGCGCCAGCGAAACGCCATCGACTTTTGGCTCGATTACATAAGTGAAGCCAGTTGTTGGTTGTTGGCTGTTGATTGCTGGTTGCGAAAGCTGCGTTCGTACGAACGTGTCAAACGCCGCGAGTTCGCTCTTCGCGTGGGTCTTATCGAGGGACTGCATCGGCGGATTGTGCGTCACCTTCTTGAAGCCCTCGGCAACGCCGCCGGCCACCTGACGGACGGGCGAGGCGGCTTCCTTGAACTCGGGATTCTCCTCCTCAAGTCGCAGGAGCTCCGCCTCCCAGAGATCGTAGTCGCGATCGCCGACCGTCGGCTGGTGAAGATCGTAGTAATCGTGATTCGCCTTCGCAATCAACGCGCGAAGTTCAGCGATTCGAGAAGCTATTTCAGGTTTGGTCATCGGCGAAACGCCCTTCGCATTGTGGGCAGCAGATTGAATAGAAATCTGATCACCGGTAATCTTCTTCATAAAACACCAACCTTTCAAATTGGTCCAACATTATAACACACCAAGACCTCATTCTCAACTAGCCCCACGTACGCAAAATAACGCACCAGAAATACAGCAGACCTCCTTATTCCTTGTGCTCCACGGGCTTGGGCTTGACAACATTCCTGCGGCGGATGACGCGCACGGCATTCGTCTTCGCGTTCGTCATCTTCGCTCCAGCGAAGAGTTTCGCGCGATCCTTCTTCGGAACATGCGCCTCGTCGATCGCCTTGTCAATCCGCCGGTCGACAGGAACGGCCACCCCGAACCCACCGCCGACACCAACCTCTCGCGTCCGGAACGACCGATGGATCGTCCGCGCCGCAGCCGAATCCGCCGCGAGGCACAAGCCGATGCACATCAGCGCCGAGCAAACACGCAAAACCGTCTTAATGTTCGTCTTCATATAGGGCAACATCAAGGCCACTTCGCGGACCACATATCACCTGGACCAAGGTCAAGCCAGCGAATCGCTTCCAGCCAGCGCGAGAGATCTTTTGGACCCGGATCGAAGTTGTTCGTGCCGAACGAGAACTTCGCGCCCATCGCTTTCGCGAGACGCAGGAAACGCGGGGACGGAAACGGCGACTCGGCCTGGATTTCGATCGCAATGTTCTTCTCGACGCACTTGCGGATGACGGCGCACATCCGCTCTTCCGTCCAAAGCCGCTCGTAGTCGCCCGCAATCGGCGTCGGGATGTACGTCGCGTTCTTCAGGTCCGCGAAAAGCGTGAAGCAAAGCCCCGTAACAACGGCTACAACTAGTGATTTGTTGTTATTCATAGGAATGACACTCGCACAATCTCTTTAATTCCATGATTGTGCCTGGCACAATCATGGAAAACGCCATGCGTCGATCAGTTGGCGGGCGATGGAGCCGGGATGGGGGATCTCGGGGAGGTGATCTTTGTCGAACCAGTCCGACTTGAGAACCTCTTCGCCGTCGGGCGTGAGCGTACCGCTCGCGTATTCGGCGCGAAAGCCGACCATCACCGTCGAAGGGAACGGCCAGCTCTGTGAGCCGAAGTAGCAGATGTCCTTCACTTCAATGGACGCCTCCTCGGCGATCTCACGCCGTACAGCGTCCTCGAAGTTCTCGCCCGGCTCCACGAAGCCCGCGACAAGCGTCCAGTTGTTGAGCCCGTAATGCGAGTTGCGCTGCAGGAGAATCTTGTCCCCTTTCGTCACCAGCACGATCACGGCGGGGCAGATCTTCGGATACGCGAGATACCCGCACACGGGACACACAAACGCGTTCTCAGCCGGATTCGCGTGCCGCATCATCGCCGCGCCGCACGTACCGCAGAAGCGATTCGTCTCCTGCCAGTGCACCAGCATCCGCTCGGCCGAAATCTTCCGTAACTCCTCCGGCGTCAGCCGCGAGAGCATCGCCCGCAATTCCGTTGCATCCAGCATAATCAGGCCGGAAGCGCGGCGCCGACGAGCTTCGAGACGAGCTTGCCGTCCGCCTGGCCATTGACGTGTGCCATGACTTCCTTCATGACCTTGCCCATGTCCTTCTTCGACGTTGCGCCGAGATCGGCCACCGCCGCCTTCACGACTGCGGCGACTTCCTCCTCGGAAAGCTGCGCGGGAAGATACTTCTTCAGAAACTCCATCTCGACCTTCTCACCTGCGGCGAGCTCGGCGCGTCCAGCGGCCTCGAACTGCGCGATCGACTCCTCGCGCTGCTTCACGCCCTTGGCGATGACGGAAAGAACCGCCTCGTCCGTCATTTCCTTACCCGCGTTGACCGTCAGATCCTTCGCCTTCGCGATCACGCCGCGAATGGTGTTGACCTGAGCCATCTCGTGATTCTTCATCGCCGACTTCATGTCGGCCATCAGCGTATCATAAAGTGCCATAATCGAATGCTCCTTATTCGGCTCATATTATACACCCGTTAGGCCATCCGTCTCAAGCCCCTCTTCGTCAATCTCGTACCGATTCGCAAAGCCATCATGATCCTTCCCGACAGTCCACTCTTTAGCCATATCTTCAACCTCAGTGCAATAAATCCCGAAACCGAAATTCGGCTTGACGATCTTATCAATAGGAAAGCGAGGAGCTTATCCGTCCTCCTATTTTGACGCGAAGCGACGGATGAGTTCGCGGTCGGCGGGGGAGAAGTCGAGGGTATCCATTTCTTTGCGCGTGACCCAACGGATCTGCTGGTGCTCGAGGGCGTTCGGTGTTGAGCCGGGTTCGATCTTGCCGCCCATGAACTCCCACTTGCCGCCCTGCGCCTTGTGCGCAGCCCGCTGACCGACAAGATAGCGCCCTTCCGCGTCACGAATGAGCGCGGCCACGACCGGAATTATCTGCACTACCAAAGGTTGCGGCGCGTCATCACGAGCGCTTCAGCTGCGGGAAGAGAACGACATCGCGGATCGAGTCGCAGCCCGTCAGGAACATGACGAGACGGTCGACGCCGAAGCCAAGGCCGCCCGTCGGCGGCATGCCGCACTCGAGCGCGCTGATGAAGTCCTCGTCGATCTTCTCCGTATCCTCGCCGGCCTGGTGCTCGAGCGCCTTGCGCTGTTCGAGCGGATCGTTCTGCTCGGTGTACCCGGGGCAGAGCTCGCGGCCCGCGACGACGAACTCGAAGACGTCCACGAGCGACGGATCGTCTTTGCACGCCTTGGCGAGCGGGACGAATTCGTGCGGCAGGCGGCAGACGAACGTCGGCTGCATGAGGTTCTTCTCGATGAGCTTGTCGTAGACCTCGTGCGTGAGCATGAGCTCGGTCGTGACGCCGTCGAGCTCAAGGTTCGTGTCGGTCTCCTTCGCCTTGGCCTTCGCCTTCGCGAGCTGCGTATCAAAATCGAGCGTGAACCAGTCGGCACCCATCAGCTCCTTGACGAGATCGTGATATGTCACGCGGCGGTAGGGCGGATTGAAGTTAATGACGGTCTTCTTCTCACCATACTCGATCTCGCGTGTGCCGATCACCGTGTCGCAGAGGTGCGGGAGGAGTCCCTCCATGATCGCCTCCATCGACGTGCGGTCGCCGTAGGCCTCGTAGATCTCACAGACCGTGAACTCAGGATTGTGCGTGCGGTCGATGCCCTCGTTGCGGAAGTCCTTGCCGAGCTCGAACACCTTGTTCATGCCGCCGACGAGGAGGCGCTTCAGGTAGAGTTCCGGCGCGATGCGCATCACGCAGTCCTGATCGAGCGCATTGAAGTGCGAGAAGAACGGCTTCGCTGCGGCGCCGCCGGCCTGGTTCTGGAGAATCGGGGTCTCGACTTCGACGAAGCCCTTTTCCCAGAGATACTTGCGGATCTCCTGCAGGAGTTTTGAGCGCGTGAAGAAACGCTGACGCGACTCGTCGTTCGTCATCAGGTCGACGTAACGGCGGCGGTAGCACTCCTCCTGGTCGGCGAGACCGTGGAACTTCTCCGGCGGCTGCTCGAGTGCCTTCGCGAGCATTGTCCACTCCTTCACAACGAGCGACTTCTCACCCTTCTGCGTCGTGAAGAGCGCGCCCTCCGCGCCGATGATATCGCCGAGGTTCAAGTGCTTGAACGCCGTGAATGCCGTCTCGGAAAGCTCGTCGCGTTTGAAGATAACCTGGAACTTGTCCGTGCCGTCGTTCATGGTGCAGAAGTTCATCTTGCCCATGCGACGAATCATCAAGAGACGCCCTGCGATGCGGACAGTCTTACCCTCCTCGAATTTCGCACGAACCTTCGCGAGGTCCGTATGATCATACTTGCAACCGTAGGGCGCGTAACCCATCTCCGCGAGAGTCTTCATCGACTGAAGGCGCTGTTCGCGATATTCATTCGTTTCCTGTGCCATAATGTTGCGTATTATATCAAATCTGTTCCGTCTCAGAAAACGCGAACTTGGTGATCCGAACACCGGTCGGACGAAGAAGCTTGCGAATGATCGCCTCTTTCTCGGGCGTCGTCTCGAAAGCGATGACGACGGCGTCGACATTGAGTTCCGTGATGATGTCCGGTGCCTCATGGATCGTCCCCCTGACCTGAATGCCGCCGATGTAGTGGTTGCGCTGGAGGATGTCGTCGTCGAGAAGCCCGACGATGATGCGAGTGTTGGCGGACGTCGTGCGCACGAGTTCGCGGCGAAACGCGCGATAGCGCAGACCCGTACCGTAGACGAGAATGCGCGAGACGTCCTTGCGGCCCATCAGCTGACGGCAATCGAGCGCGTAGAAGAGATCGCGGACGACCGGACGAACGAAGCGCAGGGCCAGAAGAAAGACGAACGACAGGATCGCGTAGACGACCGTCATCGCCTTCAATTGGCTCGCCGGAACGGACGGAATGTAGTAGCGCGCGACGGAACCGATGACCGAGCCCAGCACGCACGCCGCACCCAGCCGCACGTAGTTCGAGGCCATCGCCCGCGACCAGATCGTCACATACGTCCGGAGGAAGACGAGACAGCCAAAGGTGGCCACGACCTGAATCGGCAACGACGCGCGGAGCCGCGCCGCCGTCAGCGGAATCTTCAACGCCCAGCAACCGAGAAAATAGGCGGCAACCAACAGCAGCACGTCGCACGTCAGGTAGAACGGCACGCGCAGCTTGGCCATGCGACGGCGGGACGTCACACTCGTCGAATGCGCCACGCGATTGAGCAGGCGCCCGGCGTCAAAGAGCTCGATACGGGACATGTCACGGAAGATCACGATCGCCGCCGCCGCAACGGCCGCGAGCCAGAGACCTGCGGCCCGCGACTTGAGCGAAACACCGACAAGTCCGATCAGGACCAAGGCGGAAGCCATCAGGTACAACGTCCACGCCGCCTTCTTCTGGTTCAACCCCACCGCACGAAGGATACGATGATGCAGATGGTCCGTGTCGGCCGTCATCACCTTGTCGTTACCCGCCTCGGTCCCGTCCTTGCGTAGAAGATGACGAATGGACCGGCGGAGAATCGCGAGCGACGTGTCGAAGATCGGCACGCCCATCGCCAAGAGCGGCACCACAACCGAGACGAGCATCGAATCCGGCGTATGGGACGAGAGCGCCAGGACCGACAGCGAATAGCCGATGTACATGGACCCCGAATCGCCCAGAAAGACGGACGCCGGATTGTAATTGTAGCGCAAGAATCCGAGAAGCGCCCCCATGAACGCGAAGCAGAAGAACGTCGACTCCGCCCGGCCCGTGAAGAAAAGGGCGCCCGTCATGCCCAGAGTCGCAATCAGCGCGAGACCCGAAGCCAAACCGTCCAAGCCGTCGATCAGGTTGAACGCATTGATCGCACCCGCAATCCAGAAAACCGTCAGAACCGCATCGAGCCAACTTGGGATCTGCGGCCAGACGTCCTGAAAGCCCAGGCGCGTGAAATGCCAGGTCAGGGCGGCGATCAAAAGCTGTCCCAGCAACTTGACTTTCGGATTCAACGAGAACTTGTCGTCCGCATATCCGAGGGCAACCAGCGCGGCCGAGAGTCCGAAAAGAATCGGTGTGTCGCCGGCGGTCGTGCCGAGCACGGTATCGCCCAGCACCAGATACGCAAACCAGAACGCCAGATTGACGCCCAAGAACAGGCCGATCCCGCCGCCGCGCGGAATCGTCACCTTGTTGATTCGCCGCGGGTCCGGCTTGTCGACCATGCCGATGCGACGGTTGACCTCACGCACGATCGGCGTCAGCACGAGCGTGAAAATGAGCGCGAAGACGAATGTCAGGACATACGGAGCAAGCTTCTCGATCATTCCGTCACTCCTTTCAAAAGCGCTAAGAAATCCAAGACGGTCTGCTCGTCAGCACGCGAACTGTTGACCGTCACCATCACCCAGCGGTCAATGCGGTTGTAGACCGAGCGATCCCAGACGTCACGCAGGATGCGCTCGACGTGCGAACACGTCCGATAGCCGTTCTGGTTGAAGAACGTGTAGGCGAACCCCAGTGAAGGACGCTGCGCGCCGCCGTCCAGCGTGATGACGCGCCAGTCCGTCGAACCGACCGTCCGTGTGCGCGGATCCGTCATGAGGAAGCCTTGCGACGGCAGGCAGAGTTCGGGACGGTGAATCGAGCTCTTGGACTTGCCGCCGATCACGGCCGAGACCGCAAACCAGTGTCCGCCCGTCGCCGTATAGAGCCGCTTTTCAATCTGCGTGTCGGCCGGCAGGACCGTCAGCTCGGCCTCGGAGACTTCCAGTTTCTCCGACACATAGCCCGGGATCTCGCCGAGCGCCACGACCGGCGCCTCGCAGACGACTGTCTCGGGCGTCTGCGCCTGAAACACCATCGTCACCACGACAAGGAGCGTCGTGAGGAGAGGAACAAGCCACGCCTTCATTTTGCCCCCTTTCGCGCCACGCGCGTGATCGCCTCGCCGATGGCGACCATCAGGACAATCGCCACGAGAAAGACGACATAGCCCGAATAGTCGTGATAGAAGCCCGTGGCGAACTCGCTTGAACAGTATGTCCCGACCAGGCAGATCGTCAGAATGCGCATCACGTTGCCGAGGATCGCCAGCGGCACCGAGCAGGCGAAGAGAAGCCCCCGTCGAAGCCACGTCGGTTGGTTGAAATACGCATAGCCCGCCGTCAGCGCCATCAGCGCGAAAATCGAGCGGAGTCCCGAACACGGCGCGGCAACGTCGATCGCAAACGACCCGTCGGTCGCCGAAATCATCGTCCCCGTCCGCACGACCGCCGCGCCGACGCCCTGCAGGATCGCATAGGCCATTGCCGTGCCGAAGAGCCGCAGATGGACGGTAATAACGTCAAGAAACGTCGCCAGAGGAAGGCAGAAGAGCAGGAAACCCGCGGGAAAGAGCATCTGTTTCGCGGTTTCGCGTCCAAAAAACGCCCACGGCACCGTGATCAGCAGGCCGATGAACGCGACAATCTCCAGTCGAATCTGAATGCCGCGAACGCCGAGAAAACCGAGGAACAGGAACGGCAGTGTCGCCACAAGTCCCGCCCAACTGGGCGCGCCGAGCGACTTCACGAGTTTCTCACGCTCCGTCCAAAGTACGTACAGCGAGAAGACCGGCACGTACCAGCCGTAGGACATGTCTTCCTTCGGGTCGCTGAAGATGTCCGGCGCGTGATGGAAGAGAAGCGACGAGAACCCCCAGACCACCGTCACGGCGACGGCCGCCAGGAGCCCCAAACGCAACTTCGGTTCCTTCAGCATCGACTTCCCCCTCAGGCCTTACGGTCAGCCGCCTTGATGGATTTCTTGAGCAGCGCGAGCAGCGACTTGCGCTCGTCCTTCGACAACTCGGCGATCCGCTCCGTCCACACCGCCTCGAATTCGCTCTGCGGCTCGGCAAAGGCGAGGAAGTGCGCCTTGAGCGTCTTCTTCGTCTCGTCGAGATACATACGCACCTCGGGATTGAGCTCGTCCATCATGAGCGCGTTCTCGGCGTGGAGGACCGGGAAGCGCGGCGAGACGAGGTAGGCCGTGAACGGGATCCCCGCACCCGACCGGACGCCCGCCGGCTGCTCGTGGAGGCGGAAGCCGTCGGGACCCGCGAAGACGAGATGTCCCGCGCCGACGAACTTGCGCTTCCATTCGATCACCTCAAGCTTCGCCTCCTGACCGTTCTCGAGCGTCAGCGTGTAGTCGGTCGTACGCTTCTGCACGACGACCGGCGTCACGGGAAGTCCGTTGAAATAGATGCGCACGTCCGGATAGCTCTTGAGGTAGAGCGCGAACTTGGCCGCGAGATCCTGCACCGTTTCCGTCGCGTCGAGGAGCGAGTCGACAACCGCACGCACATTGGAAACGTAGACCTCGGTGCCCGTCGCAGGACCGACGCTCGGCGCGTCGACGAGGTCGAAGACGCCCGGACGGTCCGCGTCGCCGGAAAGCGTGTAGGAGACGTTCTGGTCGGCGACGCGCATCGTCGTGCGCCACTCGACGTGGCAGCCGAGCGCAAAGGCCTTGAAGCGTCCGCGCCCGTGACGGCCATGGAGCCGACGACCGCTCGTCGGCGTGCCCGAGCCTTCGCGCTTCCAGCTGCCGCCCAGGTTTCCGAACGTGCTGTCGGCGTTGAGAATGTCGATGCCCGTGCCGTCGTCGGTCACGCGCACCGCCTCGACCGCGCCGAGCGGATTGGTGACGAGGTCGACCTTGACCTCGCGCGCCTCGGCGTCGAGGGCATTCCAGACAAGCTCCTCGATCGCCGCGAGCGGCGAGCCCTTGAAAAGCGACTCAATGTGGTCGGCCTGCGCCTGAACGTAAATCTGCTTCATATCTTCAGTTCTTCAATCTCTCCGCCCTTGGTCACCTTCTCGATCTTCAGCCGGATGGACTGAAGATCTTCCTGACACGTCTTGACGAGCGTCCGCCCTTCCTCGAACGCCCTGATCATTTCGTCGAGGTTCAGCTCGCCGCTCTCCATTTTCGCAACAAGCGCCTCAAGCTTCTTGAGATTGTCTTCAAACTTCATGGCGCATATTATATCAAAAAAGGGATGCCTATCGGGCAACTCAAGAGCGACCTCCATCACCTTCTCAAAACGGTCAGATTGCCCAGCTGTTGGCATCTTTGCTATAATACGCGCCATGTCACACGAAATGATGACTCTCCTTCAGGCGGCCGAACATGTTCACGTCGATGCGAACGCGCTAAAGCATGTCGCCCAGCGTGGCGAGATCGACGCGACGAAACGCGGCGACGACTGGTTCTTCGCCCATCGTGCGCTCGACGAATGGGCCCAGCGGAACCTTCTCGCCGCCACGCATCGCGACCTCAAGGAACAGCATCGCGTGATGATGGACGAAAACCGCCGCGCCGACAAGACGGACTGGTGCGTGGCCGATTACTTCCTGCCCGAGGCGATCGACCTCGCCGTCCCGGCCAAGGCGAAGGCCGGCATCCTCCGGGACATGACCGACCTCGCGGACGCCACGGGCAAGGTCTACGATCCCGACGGACTCTTCAAGGAACTCGTCGCGCGCGAGGAAGTCGCCTCGACCGCCGTCGGCCATGCGATCGCCCTTCTCCATCCGCGCTACCACGACCCCTACCTCTTCGAGGAATCGTTCATCGCCTATGGACGCAGCCTCAGGCCCGTCTTCTTCGGCGCCGCCAACGGCGAGGCGACGCAGCACTTTTTCCTCATCTGTTCGACCGACCACGAGGCCCACCTCCACATGCTCGGCCGACTTGCCATGCTCGCCCACGGCTCCGATCTCATCGAAAAGCTGAACGCGGCAACCGCACCGGAGGAAGTCATCGCCCTGATCCGCGAGGCGGAGGGGGAATTTCGGTGAATTCGCGTCACGAGTTGGAGCTGGAGAGATGAAGTATTGGTTTTTTGATCTTGACGGAACACTGGCGGATACGGATCGGGACATCCGCGAATCGTGGAAGGCGACGCTCGTTGACCTGGGGCTCGAGTGTCCGAACTTCGACCGGGACTTCGTCGCCGGGCCGCCGATCGACGAGATGGTCCGTCAGCTCTTCCCGGAGCAATTCACGCCAGCCCTGGCGGACGCCGTCCGCACCGGCTTTGCTCGCCACTACGACACGGACGGACTTCCCAACACGGTTCCGTATCCCGACGCCCTCGCCTGCGCCAAGGCGCTCAAGGCCCGCGGCGACTATATCGCCATCGTCACCAACAAGCGCTATGTCGGCGCGACGGCGGTTATGAAAAAGTTCGGCTGGGACAAACTCTTCGACGCCCTTTACACCGGCGATATGGATCTCGCGCTGGGCGTTCCCGGCGGCAGGAAACTCCGCAAGACCGACCTTCTCAAACGCGTCATCGCCGATCTCAACGCCCCCCTTGCGGACTGCGTAATGATTGGCGACACAAAAAGCGACTTCGAGGCCGCCGCTTACTGCGGCATGACCTCCATCGGCGTCACCTGGGGCTATGGCACGTCAGCAGACCTCGCCATGGCCACTAGGGTCGTCGCCAACGCCGACGAGATCGCGCACTGAACTTAGAGTGTCGCGAGGCACTCGATCTCGACCTTGACGTCCTTCGGAAGTCGGGCGACTTCGACGCAGCTGCGCGCGGGCTTGTTGGGCGCAAAAAGCTCCGCATAGACGCCGTTCAGGGCCGCGAAGTCGTTCATATCCTTGATGAAGACCGTCGTCTTCACGACGTTCTGGAGCGAGGAACCGGCCGCTTCAAGGACATTCTTGAGGTTCGTGATCGCCTGACGCGTCTGGTCCTCGATCGTCACCGCCTCGATCGTGTTCGTCGCAGGATTGATCGGAATCTGTCCCGAGCAGTAAACCGTATTCCCGGCCTTGATTGCCTGGCTGTAGGGGCCGAGCGCCGCCGGCGCGTTGTTACTGTGAATCACTTCATTCATGTTGTTTCCTCGATTCGTTTATTGAGTTGCAAATAGCATGACAGTCGATTTCCAGTCCGTCGTAGGCGGGCTCGACATTCGTTCCCGCCAGCTTCTCCAGCCACTCGGCGTGGGTGAAGTCGTGGCACATGTGGATCAGATAAGCCTTCTTCGGCGCGATGCGGTCGAGGTAGGCGCGCGCCCGGGCGAACGACAGGTGGGTCGGGTGTTCGCGTTCGCGCAGGCAGTTGAGCACCATCACGTCAACGCCCCTGAGCATCGCAATCGTCTCGTCGGGGATCTCATGGCAGTCGGAGATGTAGCCCAAATCGCCGATTCGATACCCACAGCACGGAAAACCGTGTTCGACCTTCAGCCGTTCGACCCGCACCCCTGCGATCTCGAAGACCTCGGAATTGTCAAAGAGAATCTGCGGACGGAAGAGTCCGTTCTCGCCGCCCTTCGCGCTGATGTACGGAAAGATCCGGTGCATCTGATCCTCGGTCTCGGCCGAGCAATAACAGGTCAGAGGCACGCCGCCGTTGATCGTATTGAAGCGCCGCACATCGTCAAACGCCGCGACATGGTCCATATGCGCGTGCGTGAGGACGACTGCATCGACCTTCGAGACACGGTACGCGATGCACGCCTCGCGGAGTTCCGGCGGCGTGTCGATCAGGAACGCGCCATTCTCCGTCGAGACATATGCCCCGCACCGCCGCCGCCTGTCGCGAAAATCAGAGCTCGTGCAGGTTCTGCACGAGCATCCGATTTGAGGAACGCCCACCGACGTCCCAGTGCCTAGAAACCTAAACTTCACAATTCCATTCGATTATTCGGCCATTCGATTATTCGATTATTTCTTCTCGGGCATCTTACCGGTCGTGAAGTACTGCTCGACCTCTTCGAGCGTGCGGCCCTTCGTCTCGGGCAGGAAGAACGCCGCCGTGATGAAGTAGATGACCGTGAAGCCGGCGAGAACGAAGAAGACCGAGCCGTTGTCGTTCGTCCAGGCGCACCACTTCGGGAACACCGTCGCGATGCCGGCCGAGACGCCCTGGTTGATGATCATCGCGATCGCCATGCCGTTCGCGCGGATGCGGGTCGGCATGAGCTCCGTGAGCGCGAGCCAGACGCAGACGCCCGGACCGACGGCGTAGAAGCCGATGAACATGAAGAAGAAGATCGTCGCAAGAACGCCCGTCACCATCGACGGCGCGACCCAGCCCTTCGAGATCGCGAGAAAGATCGTGCCGACGCCGCAGAGGCCGACGATAATGCCCGAGGTGCCGAGCTTGAGGAGGAACTTGCGACCCTTCTTGTCGACGAGCGTGCAGGCCACGATCGTCATTACGCAGTTCATGATCTTGATGGCGACGTCGGACATATTCGCGAACGCGCCCTGCATGCCGGTCTTCTGGAAGATCGTCACCGTGTAGTTGAGGACGGAGTTGATGCCCGTCGTCTGGTTGCACGCGAGAATGACGACCGCGAGGATGAACGGAATCACGTACTTCTTCTGGAGAAGCGAATCCGTCGCCGCAGCATTCGCCGCCTTCACGGCCGCCGCCTCCTCGTCGGCCGCGATCATCTCGGCAAGAATCTCCTTCGCCTTCTCCTCGCCGTTGTTCGCGGCGAGCGCAGCAAGCGCCTCGTCCTTGCGGCCCTTCTTGTAGAGCCAACGCGAGGATTCCTTGAGCTTGAACGCGCCGAGGAAGAGGATGAAGCCCGGGATGCACGAGACGAGGAAGATGAGCTGCCACGCGTGGACCCACGAGGCGATCTGCGCCGGGGCGATCCAGGTCTTGATCTGGGCGAACGTGACCGCCGCCGCCTCGACGTTGTTCTTCACGGCTTCCGCATCCACGACGGCCTTCGCATCACCGAAGGTCCAGGCGATGACAACGCCGACGACGGCGACGAAGACGAGGCCGATCGTGAGGAGCAGCTGGAACATGCCCGTGCCCTTGCCGCGCGAGTCGGCGTCAAGGCACTCGGCGAGATACATCGGCACGATGACGCCGAAGAGACCCGCCGCCGCGCCCTGCAGCGCACGGCCGACGACCATCATCCAGAAATTGCCGCCCTCGAAGAAGCCCGAGGCGCAGATGACAGGAATCGAGATGAGGAAGAGCGCCGCCGAAGCGATGATCATTTTCTTGCGGCCGAAGACTTCCGCGAGCAGACCCGCGACAAGAGAAG
The DNA here is from genome assembly GCA_945834475.1 of uncultured Verrucomicrobiota bacterium. GTDB lineage: Bacteria > Verrucomicrobiota > Kiritimatiellia > RFP12 > UBA1067 > UBA1067. Next base: position 323 of record CAMAHK010000058.1, on the reverse strand, counting down.
ACGGAAGCGAACCCCAGAGCGCCATGCCGACGATCCAACCGATCTGGTCCTGCGTGAAGGTCGAGGTGCGCTCGATATAAGGAAGCGCCGCGGCAATGACGCCGACGTCCACGCCGTAGAGAAGACCACCCAGACCCGCCATGATCAGCAGGAACTTCGCATAACCTTTAACCGACATTCTCTCGATTCCTTATTTGGTTGTGAATGAAACTTCACGATATTATATCACGAAAGCGCCGCATCCGTCCACCTGACAACGAATACGGCGCGTACTCGGTCAGTCAACACCGCTGCGCGGTCTTGACCGACCTCGGCATCTGAGC
>CAMAHK010000057.1 GCA_945834475.1 uncultured Verrucomicrobiota bacterium | reverse complement strand
GGCTCAAACGAACTTATGCGGCAACATTCCACCCACACTTATGCCCGAAGAGCCCGATTTTGCCCGTACACAAGTCGCGAAATTTCCAGACAGCAAGCAGTTGTGGGTAGTTTTGATCGAAAACACACCATCCCGATGCGTATATAACAAAAAAGCCGCGCTTTTTGCGCGGTTCTTGCTGGTGGAGATAAGGGGAGTCGAACCCCTGACCTTCTCAATGCCATTGAGACGCTCTACCAACTGAGCTATATCCCCATGAATGGTGGAGAAGAAGAGATTCGAACTCTCGACCCCCACGTTGCGAACGTGATGCTCTACCAACTGAGCTACTTCCCCATTCGTGGAAACGGCATATAGTATATCATAATCAGCCCGACCAGCGCAAGGGGGTATTTCAAGTTTTTTTGAATCTCGCCTTGCTAATTGGTGGGCGATACTGGACTCGGACCAGTGACCCCTACCGTGTGAAGGTAATGCTCTAACCAACTGAGCTAATCGCCCGGGGTGCTGAATGGCCGTAGTATATCAAAAAAGATCTTGGTCTGTCAATTGGGCCTACTCGAAACTTGTCTCGTCACAGACGAGCGTGTCCATGATGTAGTCCTTGCGCTCAGGCGTGTTGTTGCCCATATAGAACTTGATCGTCTTTTCGACATCCGTGTCATCCGCGCACGTGACCGGGGTGAGACGCATGTCCGGACCGATGAACGCGCGGAAGTCGTCGTCGTCCAACTCGCCCAAGCCCTTGAAGCGTGTGATCTCACAGCCCTTGCCGCACTTGCGGATCGCCGTCTCACGCTCCTCGTCGGAGAAGCAGTAGTACTGTTCCTTCTTGTTGCGCACGCGGAAGAGCGGCGTCTCGAGGATGAACACGCGGCCGTCGGTGACGAGCTGGCGGTAGAAGCGCATGAAGAACGTCGTCAAGAGCATACGGATGTGAAGGCCGTCCACATCGGCATCGGTCGCGAAGATGATCTTCGAATACCGGAGGTGCTCCAGCGTCTCATCCACGTCGAGCGTCTTGATGAGGTTGAAGAACTCGACATTCTCGTAGAGGACGTTCTTCGAAAGTCCGCAGGTGTTGAGACACTTTCCCTTCAAGAGGAAAACCGCCTGATTCTGCGCGTCGCGCACCTTGACGAGCGTGCCACCAGCCGAGAGACCTTCGGTCAGAAAGATCATCGTGCCGTCGCCCTCGGGCTTGCCGGTCTTCTTGTTGATCTTGTCGAGCTTGAGGTGGTTCTGGCAGTCCTTCAGCTGGGGGACGCGCACCGACACGGCCTGCGAATGTTCACGGGCCTTCTTCTTGATCGTGTTAAGCTGCGAGCGGATCTTACCCGTCTCCTCGATCTTCGAAATGAGCTTGTCCGTCTCGGCCGGCGCACGATGAAGCGCCGCCTCGATCTCCTTCTTCATGTCCGCGACGAGCTGCGCGCGGATGTCGTTCATCACGAACTTGATCTTCGTCTGTCCCTCGAAGACGGGATTCATGATGCGGATCGAGACCGCACCCAGGAGACCGTCACGAATGTCGTCGCCGTCGAACTTCTTCTTCGCGTCGTAGTCGTTCAGCGCCTTCGTGAGCGCCTCCTTGAACGCCGTCAGGTGCGTACCGCCGTCCGTCGTGTACTGGCCGTTCACGAACGAGTGGTACTCTTCGCCGAAGCGGTTCGTGTGGGTGAAGATGATCTCGAGCGTCTTCGTCTTGATGTGGAACGGTTGATAGAGCTTCTCGAACTGCGCCTCGTCCGCAATGAGGTCGCGAAGGCCGTTGTCGGAGCAGATGGTCTGTCCGTTCAGGTTGATCGTAAGCCCCGCGTTGACGTAGCAGTACATCTTCATGCGCCGGAGCACGTGGTCTTCGCGCATCTTGAAGTGTTTCAGCACCTTCTGATCGGGCTTATAACGGATGTAGGTGCCGTCACGCTGCGGCTCCTTCTGCTTGCCGCGCTTCTGCGACTTGAGACGCCCTTCCTCGAAATAGCCCTCGGAATACTCGCCGTCGCGGAAGGAGCGCACCTCGAAGAATTCCGAAAGCGCGTTCACCGCCTTCGTGCCGACGCCGTTCATGCCGGCCGAGAACTGGAACGAGTCGGAGTCGAACTTGCCGCCCGTGTTCATCTGCGAGACGCAGTCCACGACCTTCCCGAGCGGGATGCCGCGCCCGTAGTCGCGCACCGAGACCTCGCCCGAGTCGTAGTTCACCGTCACGTCGATCCGCTTGCCGTTGCCCATGACGAATTCATCGATCGAGTTGTCGATGACTTCCTTCATGAGGATGTAAATACAATCGTGGTACATCGCGCCCGTACCGGGCTCGCCGACGTACATGCCCGGTCGCATCCGGATATGCGTCACCGGATCGAGGGTCTTGATGTTGCTGTCGCCGTAGTCTTTCGCCATAAGGCCGTACATTATACCAAAAAGGGAGACGCCTTCAATGCGCGTCAAGCCAGTTCGCGCCAACGCCGAGGCCGACGTCAAGCGGCACGCCGAAATCATAGGCCGTCGTCATTTCGCGGCGGACGATCTCCTTCACCGCCTCCACTTCGTCCTTCGGGACGTCGAAGACGAGTTCGTCGTGGATCTGCAGCACCATCTTCGCGCGAAGACCCCGGGCCTTGAGCGCTCGGTCGACCTTCACCATCGCAATTTTGATGAGATCCGCCGCGCTCCCCTGGATCGGCGTATTGATCGCGTCGCGCTCCGCCGCCTGACGGACCGTCGCATTACGCGAGTTGATGTCCCGAAGTGTGCGCCGCCGCCCGAGTACCGTCTCCGCATAGCCCGTCTCTCGGGCCTTCGCGATGGCGGACGCCATGAAGTCCTTCACCTTCGGATAGAGCTTGAAATACGTCTCAATGAGATCCGCAGCCTCCTTGCGCGTCACCTTGAGCCGCTGGGAAAGTCCGAACGCCGAGATGCCGTAGATGATACCGAAATTGACCATCTTGCACTTCGCGCGCTGTTCGGGGGTGACGAACGCCGGCATCACGTCGTAGACTCGGCTCGCCGTGTCACGGTGGATGTCCTCGCCGTTCCTGAATGCCGCGAGCATCGCCTTGTCGTCCGAGAACGCCGCCATCAGGCGGAGCTCGATCTGCGAGTAGTCGGCCGAGAGAAGCACGTGGTCGTCATCGCGCGCGACGAACGCGCGGCGGATCAGTTTGCCGCGCGCGGTGCGGATCGGAATGTTCTGTAGGTTCGGGTCGGACGAGCTGAGGCGGCCCGTCTCGGTAAAGGCCTGCGCATACGTCGTGTGAACGCGCCCTTCCGCATCAATGAGCATCGGGAGCTTGTCGACATACGTCGACTTCAGTTTCGTGCACGCGCGGTACTCGAGGATCGCCGGCACGATCGGATGCGCGTCCACGAGTTTCGAGAGCGTCTTCTCGTCCGTCGAGAACTGTCCCGACGCCGTCTTCTTGCCGCCTTCGAGACCGAGCTTTTCAAAAAGAAACGTACCCAGCTGCTTCGGGCTGTCAGGATTGAATCCCGGCCCCGCGTATTCGCCGATCGTCTGCGCCAGCGCCAGAATCTCACGGTCGAGTTCGCGTCCGTACGCCTTCAGCGCCTCGACGTCGATCCGAACGCCCTCCCGCTCCATGTCGAGCAGAATCTTGACGAGCGGTTCCTCCACGTCGGCGAGAGATGAGAGAGGTTGAGGTCGAAGGTTGAGGTTGACGTTGGCGGTCGTGCTCTTCAGCGCAAGGGCTTGCTCCCGCAAGGCGTCCTCGAGCTGGAGCGTGACGTCCGCGTCTTCCGCCGCGTAGTCGACGACCTGTTCGATCGGCTTGCCGACAAGAGTCGGCTCGCTCTTCGAGCCGCGCTCGGGGAGTCCCGCGACATCCTCGAAACGAATCATCCGGTAGCCGAGCAACTGTTCGGAAAGTTCCTTGAGTCCATGCCGCGCCGCCGCGTCAAGGCAGTAGTGCGCAAGCATCGTATCGTGCGGCGTCGCAGCGAAGCCGATGCCATAGCGGTGCAGCACCGCGCGGTCGAACTTCACGTTGTGCGCGATCAGGGTTTTCGTTGGGTCGGCGAACAGGGGACGGAACACGTCGATGAGCGGCGCGTCGACATACCACGCCTTCCCCTTCGCCGTCGCGAACGAAAAGCCAATCAACTTGCACGTCTTCGCGTCCGTTGCCGACAGTCCCGGCTCGCGCGCCGTCGTCTCCGTATCGAAGGCGATGCGCGGTGCCTGCATCAGCTCGGCCAAAAGCGCCTGCGCCTCCGCCTCCGTCGCGACGTAGCGATAGTCGTGGGGCGTGGTCGCGAGCGTGGCAAGCACCGTTCCGCGGTGCGTCTCGCCCGCGGCATTGGCAAGGAGGGCTTGGTCAGCACCGCGGGCGGGGACGCACCGCGGTACGGAATTTCCGCCGCTTTCCACCCCAAACTCCTTCGCCAGACGATTCAATTCGAACTTCGCGCAGACAGCCGCGAGCTTCTCGGTGTCGACGCCGTCAAGCTTGTACGCATCCCAGTCGGGCGTGATCGGCACATCCGTGCGAATCGTCGTCAGGAGCTTCGAGATCGTCGCATCGTCGCGTCCCGCGAAGACCTTTTCGGCAAGCTTGCCCTTGAGCTTCATCACATTCGCGAGAATGCCCTCGACACTGCCGAAGTCCGCCAGCAGCTGCGTCGCCGTCTTCTCGCCGACGCCGCGGATACCTGGAATGTTGTCCGCCGTGTCACCCGCGAGCGCCAGATAGTCGATCATCTGCGCGGGCGAGGAAAGATGCCAGTGTTCGCAGACCTTCTGCTCGTCGTAGATCTCGGCGGCGTCGCCCGCGTGGGCGGGACGGTAGAGCTTCACGCCCGGACGAACGAGCTGGGCGGCGTCCTTGTCAGGTGTCGCCATGTAGACGTCGAAGCCGGCGGCCGCGCCCTTGACGGCAAGCGTCCCCATCACGTCGTCGGCCTCGAAGCCGTTGACGCGCACGACGGGAATCTTCAGCGCCTCGGCGAGCTCGAACGCATAGGGGATGGACGCCGCCAGGTCCTCGGGCATCTTCTCGCGCTGCGCCTTGTAGGGGGCGTACGCCTCGTGGCGGAACGTGGGACCGCCCGGATCCATCGCGAGAACCGCGTGCGTCGGACGCTCCTTCCTGAGAATGGACTGCAATCCATTCGCAAGCCCCAGCAGTGCGGACGTGTTGATGCCGCTCGCCGTCATGCGCGGATTGCGCAGGAAGACGAAGTGTCCCTTGTACAGGAACGGCATCAGATCGATGATGAAAAGCTTGCCCATGTCCGTCAAACCGTCAGTCGAACTTGTAAGTCTCGCCGGGCTTCGGGGCCGCCACGGCCTTGATGCCCTGTTCCTTCAGGATCTCCGCCATCGCAGCAACCTTTTCGGGTTCGCCGTGAACCGCGAAGGCGTGGCGGACATTGTCCTTGATTTCGGAAATCCAGTCGATGAGTCCCGCGCGGTCGGCGTGCGCCGAGAGCGCGTTGATGACCTCGACACGAGCATTGAACGGAATTTCTTCGCCGAGGACGCGCAGCGGATTCACCTTCTCAACCACGCGGCGGCCGAGCGTGTTCTCAGCCTGGAAGCCGCAGATCAAAACAATGTTGTCGGGATCCTGCACACAGTTCTTGAGGTGATGGAGAACGCGTCCGCCTTCGCACATGCCGCTCGCCGCGATGATGACCATCGGTCCGGGCGTCGTATTGAGCGCCATCGATTCCTCGGGCGTGCCGATGAACGTGAGGTTGGGACACGTGAGCGGGTCCTTGCCCTCGGCAAGCATCCGACGCGCCTCCTCGTTGTAGACCTCGCGGTGGTTCGCGTAGATCGCCGTCGCCTTGCGCGAGAGCGGCGAGTCGATGTAGACCTTCACCTCGCGCGGGAGTTTCTTCTTCTCGGCGAGCTTGTTCAGATAATAGATGATCTGCTGGGTGCGACCGACCGAGAACGCGGGAATGAGGAGCTTCGAGTTGTGACGGTCGATGTACTTGAGGTAACTCTCGAGCCGCAGCTCGACGTCGTCCGCGCTCGGATGGAAGCGGTCGGCGTAGGTCGATTCGACGAGGAGGATGTCCGCCCCCGCCGGATACTCGTAGTGGCGGAGAATCGGCTGATTCGGCTGACCGAGGTCGCCCGAGAAGAGGAGCCGGTGGTTCTTGCCGTGGTCCGCGCGAATGTCGAGCTGGACGAGCGCCGAACCGAGGATGTGTCCCGCATTGAAGAACTCGAGCGTCACCCCACGGCAGATTTCGCGCGGCTCGTGCATGTGCGTCGGCACGAAGAGCGGCATCAGCGCGTCGACGTCGCTTTCTTCGTAGAGCGGTTCGAAGAGGCGCTTGCCCTCCTTGCGGCGTCTCTTGTTGACGTACTCGAGGTCACGCTTCTGCAGGAAGCACGAGTCGCGCAGCATGATGTCGCAGAGATCCGTCGTCGACTGACGCGCGAAGACCTTGCCGCGGAAGCCCTGGCGGACGAGCTGCGGCAGGTTGCCCGAGTGATCGATGTGCGCGTGCGAGAGAATCACGAAGTCGATCGTCTTCGGATCGATCGGCAGGTTCCGGTTCTTTTCAAACGCCTCCTTGCGGTGACCCTGATAGAGACCGCAGTCCAAGAGGATGCGCTTCCCGTTGACTTCGAGAAGATGCATCGAACCCGTTGTCGTCTGTGCCGCGCCGTAGAAAGTGATTTTCATGATAAGCGTTAAGCGATAAGTGTTAAGTGATAAGCGATGGAATTTAGACCTTCCGTCCGATCAACCGCTTGGCCAACGCCTTGAGCGGCTCCGTGTCGCCGGGGAGACCCGCGAGCGCGTCGATCGCGGCGGCGGTCGTCTCATGAACGAGTCGCTCGGTCTTCTCGCGCGGATAAATGCCGTCACCGTCCAACAGGTCGTCCTCGTACTGAAACGCGAGCCCGAGATTCAACGCGAAGCGTCCGAGCTTCTCAACCTCAACCTCTCCACCGCCGCCCGCGAGTCCACCCATCTGCGCCGCGGCGATGAACAGATCGCTCGTCTTATGCACATAGATAAAGTCATCCCCAACGTACCGCGGTGCGTCCTCGCCCGCGGCGATTCCAAGCCCGCCTCTTCCGGCCAGCTCCGCTTCCACATCCTCGACCTGACCCTGCACGACGCCAACGCCCTTCTCGCCCAGCACACCGACGATCGCCGCCACGTTGCGCGTCGCCTTCGCGGCGACGCGATACGCGAGCGCGAGCAAGGCGTCGCCCGCGAGGATCGCATTCGCCTCGCCGAACTTCGCCCACACCGTCGGCTTGCCGCGCCGCTCGGTGTCGTTGTCCATCGCCGGCAGATCGTCGTGGACGAGCGTGTAGTTGTGAAGGATCTCGATCGCCGCCGCCGGATACTTCGCGTCCTCCAGCTGGCCGCCGACCGCAAGCGCCGAATAAAGGCAGATGAGCGGACGAATCCGCTTCCCGCCCGACCCGACGGCATAGCGCATCGCCTCGGATAACACCGCCGGGCGCTCCGTCACACACGGTAAAACCTCATCCAGCGTCGCTTCAACAAGTTGAAGTTCCCTCAGAACATTTGTGGTCCCATTCTCCATGTCTCTACTTAAGCACCTCAATCTCGGCGAGGGACGCATAGTCGTCGCCATAGTGGTTGTTGAGTGCGGTAAAGCGGTAGAACTTGATTTCGGTCGGGGCCGGCAGGAGGACGTCCTGCGCCGGCGTGACGTTCTGAAGCGCACCCTTAAGCGGCTTGGACCACGTCTGGCCGTCCAGCGACGTCTCAAGCGTGAAGTCCTTCACGCGTCCGTTCACGCCGACCTGGCGCTGCGTGATGCGGAGGCCCTTGATTGTTTCCGGCTTCGCGAGCTCGACGACGACCGCGTGCGGGAAATTGCCCATCGTCACCCCGTACTGCGAGTGCCAAATCGTTCCGATGTCGCCGTCCAGGAGATGCTCTGGATCACCCTCGCCCGGCTCGCGGCTCGAGCAGGTCACGATCTTCGCGCCCGTGCGCTGCGTGCGCTCGGGCAGTTCCGGAAGCGCGATCTCGCACGCCGTGCGGGGCGTGAGCGGAGATTCGGACTCGAGCTGCAGCGTGAAGTCAAGATCGTAGTCGCGGTCGGTGCGGATGAGGTCGCGCTCGATCGGCGCGGGACCGCAGCTCGCGCCGCCAAGGCCGCGCGTCGCCGCGTAGACACCGACGACCGTCTTCGACGAGGCCGGCAGTTCCGGCGGGTGGACGTACGTCAGAAGTTCGATCGGCTCATAAGGATTCACCGAAAACGCGAACGGAGCCCCCAGCGTGCGGATCGCGAGACTGTCGACGGAAAAGCCGAAGGTCTCCTCGCGGTCGCCGCTCGTCTCGTTGCGGCAGTACGGCACGAAGAAATCGGCCACCTTCGCCGTCCACTTGCCGAGGAATGCGCCAGACTTGCGGTCGGCGTAGTTTTCCCACGGACCGCGCCCGAACCACCGGACCGTGCGGTCGGCACCGTCCATCACGAACGAAAAGCCGACACGCGGGAGCTCGAGGCGCGGACCGTACGCGCGGACCTTCGCCTTCGCCCGCACCGTGCCGTTGCCGCCGACCGTCCACGTGATCGCACTCTTGAACGAGATCTGTCGCGTCGGCGCCGCATCAGCCACCGAGATCTCGGCGTTGTTGAAGCCACGCACCTGACGTCCCTTCGGAAACGTCCACTCGGTAATAACCGAGAAGCTCGACTCGCCGCCGATCGTCTCGACGTCCGTCAGTTCGACGACCGCGCCCACGGGATCCATCAATCCCCACGCCGCCCACTGGTCGGCGATATTGATCGCGAACGAGCTCTCATTGGCGGACGGCGCGCGATAGACGTCGAGCGTCATCGGCTTCTTCAGGAGCTCCGTCGTCGAAAAGAGGCCCTTCTCCTTGATCGAGCATGGAAGACCCGTCTGCTTGCAGAACGAAATCGCGCCGCCCGGGAACGTAAACGTGCGAGTTTTCTCGTCCTCCGCCAGCTGTGGCGCGGCGATGCGCGCGACGCGCAAGTTGGCGAGCGTCTCACGCGCGGCCTTGGGATTGAGCTCGATCTGGTCGGACGCGATTTCACGCTTGCCCTTCAGGAACTTGACGCGCAGCGAGATGAGTCCGCTCTTCGAGAGTGCCATCGACGCCGCGGCCGGGAGCGCGTAGGACTGCTCGGCTTGCGGCTTCAGGCCGTCCAGCGCGAATTCGCCGGCCGCATAGGGCTCGCCATTGCGGAGAACCGTCCATGTGCAGGCAACGCCCGTCGAATCGACGAAGTAGTTCTTGTTGCGGATCACGATCTTCTTGAGGTCGTCCGTCGCACGGGCCGTCCAGTTCTGGTAGACGTGCTTGATCTCCCAGTAGCCCGGCTCGAGCTCGCGGTCGGAAAGGACGCAACCGTTCATCACGAAGAAGCCATCGTTCGGCTTGTCGCCGAAGTCGCCGCCGAACGCGAGGATGCGCTTGCCGTTCTTGTCCATCCAGAGGCCCTGGTCGACCCAGTCCCAGATCGTCGCGCCGAGGATGACGTCGGAGCTTTCGATGGCGTCCTGATAGTCCTTCAGGTTGCCCATCGCATTGCCCATGTTGTGCGCGTACTCGGAAATGTAGAACGGCTTCTTCGAGCCCGCCTGCGCCGCCTTGTTCCACGTCCACGGCACGGCCGGATACTGGCAGCCGTCCATGTCGGCAACCGTCCAGTCGCGCTCGTAGTGGATCGGCCTGACCGGGTCGAGCGCCTTGATCGCCGCGTTCGCCGCACGGAAGTTTTCGCCCGGACCCGCCTCGTTGCCGAGGGACCAGATAACGACCGACGGATGGTTGAAGTTGCGCTTCACCATCGAGACGTTGCGGTCGACCGTCGCCTTCTCCCAGCTCGGCTGGTGCGAGAGCGACTGGTCGCCGTAGCCATAGCCGTGCGACTCGACGTTCGCCTCGTCGACGAGATAGATGCCGTTCACGTCGCAGAGGTAGTACCAGTAGTCATCCTGCGGATAGTGCGCGTTGCGGACACAATTGCAGTTTGCCGCCTTCAGCTGGCGGACGTCCTGCTCGTGACGCCACATTGGCACGAAGTGTCCATAGAGCGGATCCGTCTCGTGGCGGTTCGCGCCCTTGAGCTTGATCTTCTGTCCGTTCAGGTAATAACGCGTCACCCCGCTCGGCTCGACGCGCATCTCGCTCACGCGGAAACCGAAGAGCGTCGAGACAAACTCCTTGCCGTTCGAGAGGACAAGCTTGTAGCAGTTCGGATCCTCCGCGCTCCAAAGCTTGGGCTTCGGCATCACAAACGTTGCCTTCGTGCCGCGATAAACGAGGCGGTCGTCGAAAGTATAGATCGAGACCTGCGTCTTGCCGCCCGACGCACGATGCCCCTTCACATCGACCTTCACTTCCCAATCGCCGTCAAACTGGTCAAACACGACCGGCTTCGTCGTGACACGGAGATCCGTAATGCGCTCCTTCGGACGCGAAAGAAGCCATGTGCGACGGAAGATGCCCGAGAGGCGGAACATGTCCTGATCCTCGAGATACGAGCCGTCGGAATAACGATAGACTTCCAGTGCCACGGTGTTCTTCCCTGCCGCAAGATACTTCGTCACATTGAATTCGGCGGGCGAGCGGCTGTCTTTCGAGAAGCCGACATATTCGCCGTTGACCCAGAGATAGAAGAACGAGTCGACGCCGTCAAACTTGAGGAAAACGTCGCCCTGCGCGAGCCAGCCCTCGGGCAACGTGAAGTCGCGGCGGTACGAGCCGACCGGATTGCGCGCCGCATAGTTCGTGAAGTGCTTCGGGGGCTCAAGCATCACCTGCGACCCGCCCGGCACGTCCTTACGGAACGGATACGGCACGTTCGTGTAGAGGGCCGTTCCCCAGCCCGCCTGACCATTCGCGCCCATCGCCTGCCACGAGCACGGCACCTTGATGACCGGCCACGCCGAAACGTCATAGCTCGTCTTGTAGAAATCGACGGGACGCGACGCCGGATCCTTCGCCCAGTTGAAGCGCCATGCCGTGTCCGAATCGAGCGAAACCGTCCGCTCGGAATGCTCCGGCAAGATCTTCAGCGCCGACTCTTCCGTCTCAAACGACGAAAACGCCGCACGTGTCGGCTCTTTCCCAAAGGAAAGTGCTTGATTATCCTGCCATTCGGTGCCGCTCGGCAACACCGCCAGAAGTGCTGTAAGAAATAAATAATTCATAGCTTTGGTATTATACATAAAGTGTACTCGGTTGGTCAACACCGCTGCGCGGTCTTGACCGACCGAGTACTTTCATCAGACCGGTATTATAGCATTGTGGTATAATTCCCGCCATGACGACTTTGGAATATGATCGGGCCTACATCTGGCATCCCTACGCTTCGCTGAACAATCCGCCGCCCGTGCGCGAGGTTGCGTCCGCTTCGGGCGTGAATCTGACGCTCGCGAACGGCAAGACGCTCATCGACGCCGTCTCGAGCTGGTGGTGCGTCGCCCACGGACACAACCACCCCGCGATCGTCGAGGCGATCCGCCGCCAATCCGAAAAGCTATGCCACGTCATGTTCGGCGGCTTCACCCACGAGCCAGCCGTCGAACTCGCCCAGAAGCTCGCGGCGATCGCCCCGGCGGGACTCAACCGCGTCTTCTTCGCCGACTCGGGTTCCATCTCCGTCGAAGTCGCCTGCAAGATGGCCGTCCAGTATCACGTCGCCCTCGGACACCCCGAGCGCAACCGCATCGTCGCCCTCAAGGGCGGCTACCACGGCGACACCTCGCTCTGCATGGCGATCAGCGACCCGGACGGCATGCACACGCTCTTCAAGGGCATCATGACGCAGCAATTCTTCGCCGAAAAGCCGTCCTGCGGTTTCGGGAGCGACTGGGATCCTACCGACATCGCTTCGCTCACGAAGGTTCTCGAGGAACACGACGGCGAAATCGCCGCGGTCATCTGCGAACCGGTCTTCCAGGCGGCGAACGCGATGAACTTCTACAACCCCGCCTACCTTGCCGAGATGCGCGCCCTCTGCGACGCACACGGCGTACTGCTCATCTTCGACGAAATCGCCGCGGGCTTTTACCGAACGGGGCCGCTGTGGGCGCATCAGTGGACGAATCGTCTTTGTTCCGACGCGACAGGAATGTCGCGTCCCCTCTGTCCTGACGAGACAGGAGTGGGGTGTCTTTGTCCGGACATCATGACGGTCGGCAAGGCGCTCACCGGGGGACACATCACCCTCGCCGCGACGCTCGCCTCCGAAAAGGTTGCCGAGACGATCTCGAACGGCAGGCCCAGCGCCTTCATGCACGGCCCGACCTACATGGCCAATCCTCTCGCCTGCGCCGCGGCCTGCGCGTCACTCGATCTTTTCGCCCAGACCGACTACGCGGCGAATGTCGCGAAAATCGAGCACGCCTTTGCGGCGGGACTCCTTCCGCTCAAGGGACTCCCCAACGTCACCGACGTGCGCGTTCTCGGCGCGGCGGCCGTGATCGAGGTCGAGCGACTCCCCGCGCGTCACGACATCGAGCGCGTCATCGACAAGCACGGCGTCTGGCTTCGCCCCTTCGGAAACTTCATCTACGCGATGCCGCCGCTCATCTCCAACGGCGAGACCATCGCGAAGATCACGATGGCTCTCGCCGACCTCGCCCTCTCGAAACCCGGCCCCGCCCCGACGGACGGCGACTTCCACGAGTAAGCGGATTACTTCAGCTTCAGCGCTTCCTTGACCGCGCCGCCGAAGGCCGTGGCCATCGAGCGCATGCCAAGGTCGTTCGGATGGCAGCCGTCGACCGTACCTTCGGTGTCGCCGTCGTACATCTTGTCCTTCGGGAGATAGACGAGGTCTTTCCAGCCCTCGGCGACGAGCTTCGTATAGACAGACTTCATGATCCGGTCCTTGCCGTTCTGGGGACGGCACCAGACGTCGCACTGCTCGGCGAAGACGAGCGGCACGCCGGGACGCTTCGCGCGCAAGTTGCGGACAAACGGCTCGAAGCGCTCGGCGACCATCGCGTCACCCATGTTCCAGAGGCAGTCGAGTACATAGCAGCTCGCATCGATCGACGCAAGATGCTCGCTCATCTCGAGCTCCATCTTCCCCGAACCCGCAAAGCCGAGATTGACGACCGGCACGTCGAGCTCGCGGCCGACAATGTTGACGAACGCCAGGCCCGGACGCGAACAGCAGCCGCCGTGGGTGATCGAGGTGCCGTAGAAAACGACCGGCTTCATCACGCCGCTCTTGTGCGGCACCGCGCTAATCGTCGCCTCGGGATCGAAACCAACCTGCAATTCGCTGACACCGTTGTAAAGCGGCAGGTTGACGAGACACGCCTCACCCGGCGTCCAGCCGATCGAGCAGCTCGCGTGATCGGGATTCGTGATGCGTCCCGTCTTCACATAGCGCCACTTGCCGACCTTCGCGTCAAAGCGGTAGATGTCGATGCCGCTCACGCCCGTGGACGGCATGTGGTCCATCGCCAGGTTGCGGTTGACCGCCTTCCACTTAAACGAAAGCTTCTTCGAGTTCGTCACGAAGCGCACCTGCTCGCCTGCCGTGTGGCACTTCATGTTGCGCACGCCGCCGTTCACATTTGTCGTCACGGTCGAGGGCAAGCGGTCGTAGGGACGGTCCACGGTCGCGAAGACACGCCCTTCCATCGGCAGATTCAGAGCCTCGATCCAACGGACGCCGTTCGTAACGACCGCAGAGTCGACGGCCATGCGCGGATCGAAGTCCGCTATCGAATTCGCGAAAGAGTAAAACGCCGCGCAGACGGCCCCGACAAGAAGAACGTTTTTCATAGTCCCGTCATTATAGCACTATGGTATAATAAACGCAATCATGCTTTATTCTGTCAAGATGCGCGCCTCCTGTGCCGGAAACCACATCTCCGGCGCCGAGAAAATCGTCCCTGCGGCAACGGTTCCCCAAACCGTCGCCCAACTCGCCGAACGTGCCCTCACCCACGCGAAGGGCACACCCGACTTCATCAATGTCAAAATCGAAGACCCCGGCGAAATCCTTCATCTTCCCGCCCTGCCCGTCACGACCCACGCCACCGCGACCGAGGCCGAGGGACGCGCTACCGCCGCCGAACTTCTGCGCAACGCCGGCATCACGCGCATCGACGAGATCATGTCCCGCTTCGCCGAAGCCTCCTCCCTCCGCGGCGCAATGCTCCTCGACGCGGACACCCTCGAGCGCCTCGAACCCGATCCCGTGCGCGGCGTGCGCGCGACATATATGGACGACGCGGACTCCGCACGCAAGGGGACGGCCAGCGGCAAGAACCATTACGCGGAGGCGATTGTCCTCGCGACGAAAGTCCAATACGCCCCCGGCATCGTCGGCGAGATCTGCGTCTCGGACGATCCCGATTACGTGACCGGCTATGTCGCCACACGCGAAATCGGCTACTGCCGCATCACAACAATCAAGGCCAAGGGTTCCCCCGACGGCGGACGCATCTTCCTCTACCGCGGCCTCCGCGACCAAGTCGCCGAAACGATCCGCTTCCTTGAACACCAGGCCGTCATCGTCGACAACGTCCCCGTCCTCCCCCCCGTACCGCTGCCCGCCCCCGTACCGCGGTGCGTCTCGCCCGCGGCGCTCCCACAGCGTCCCCGTTGGGACTCTCTCGCCGCCGACCTCGCCGCGATTCACGCCGCCGGTTGTCACCGGACGGTTTCGACAACCGACGACCGACAGCCGACTTCCGGCACAAGCGACCAGCGACGACCGACTTGCCTCGCGAGTAACGACTATTTGGGCCTCGCAACCGATCCGCGCGTCTGTCGCGCGGCGGCGGACGCCGCCCTCACCTACGGCGCAGGCTCGACCGGCTCTCGTCTCACGACCGGCACACAGGAACCCCACCTCGCGCTGGAGCGCCATCTCGCCGCCTTCAAGGGCACCGAAGCCGCCCTCGTCTGGGCGACCGGCTACATGGCCAACGTCGGCACGATCAGCGCCCTCGTGAAGAAAGGCGATGCGATCCTCTCCGACGAACTCAACCACGCCTCAATCATCGACGGCTGCCGACTCTCGGGCGCGGATGTCATTGTCTACCGCCACCGTGACCTCGACGACCTCGCGCGCAAGCTCGCCGCCTGCCGCGAGCACCGGCGGCGACTCGTCGTTTCGGACGCCGTCTTCTCGATGGACGGCGACATCCTCGACCTGCCGCGCTTCCTCGAGATTTGCCGCCGCCACGACGCCTTCTCGATGATCGACGAGGCCCACGCGACGGGTGTCCTCGGCGCAACGGGACGCGGCCTCGCCGAGCACTTCGACTGTGACCACGCCGACATCACCCTCGGCACACTCTCCAAGGCTCTCGGCAGCTCGGGCGGCTTCGTCTGCGGTCCGCAGACCCTCATTGACTATCTCACGAACAAGTCGCGCTCGTTCATCTTCTCGACCGCGCTCGGCGCCGCCAATCTCGCCGCCGCAGACACGGCGCTCACGATTCTCGAGCAAGAACCCGACCGCGTCGCCCGACTGCGCCAGAATGCGACATTCTTCGTCAACGAACTCGCGCGGTACGGCATACACACGACGACCGAAAGCGCCATCGTCCCGATCATCATCGGCGACGAACGCAAGGCGGTCGCCGTTTCCAACATCCTGAGAGACAAGGGCTTCCTGATTTCGGCGATCCGCTATCCGACCGTTGCCCAAGGCGCAGCCCGTCTGCGCGTCGCCCTCTCGAGCGAACACGCGCAAGAAACCCTCGGCGCCGCGGCCGAAGCCATCGCCGAGGCTATCTAAATCAGAAGTAGTAGCTCAACGAGAAGCCAAGCTGATGGGAACGACCGGCACTCGTCGAGAACCGATACTCGCGGCCCAGTTCGTCCGAGTACTTCTGCGGGCGGCCGTCCATCAGGATGAGCCCGTAGCACGCCGAGATTTCCCAATTCTGCCAGTGCCACGCGAGACCCGTCGTCAACAGATGTCGGTCACCTGCCGGCAACATTGTTGAACCGATGTTCTTTCGCGTCGAGCACGGATCCATGTCGTAGATATACGACCCGAGAAGCGTCCAGTTTTCAGCAAAATCCCACCCGGCGCCAAAACTGAAGCGGAAGACATCCTTCCATTTAAGCTGAAGCCGCTTCGGCTCCGGCGGGATGTTGAATATAATCTGATCAAGCGAAGACCACCGCGTCCAGGTCATGCCGTAACCCAGATGGAGGGTCTCAGTCGCATCCCAGTTCAAGCCAGCCGTGATCGACTGCGGCAGACGAACATTCGCGCCACCACGGCCGCTCGCACGGCCAGCAACGGCATTTCCCCACGGTTCGGGAACCGATCCCGAAGTCGTGGTGCTATCGCCGCGCAACTTGGCATCGATATAGGAACGATACATGATACCCGCCGACAAGTTGTCAAGAATCTTGTAGCGCGAGGAAATCGTCCAGCCCCAATCCGAGAAACCATTATCCGCTTTGATATGGTTACGAAGCTGGTAGATGTCATACGGCGAACCGGGATATTGAGGCAGAATAGCCCCTGGCACCTGCGGATTCGAATACTGCTCGAACGACAGATACAGAATGCGGAAGCCCGCCGAGACCGACCAGTCGTCCGTCACCGAATACGTCAGGTTCGGGTTGACCGCGAAGCCCTCGATCGTGGTCTCGGTCGTGTTCCAATTCATAGCCCAACCGTTGCCGTATGCCGAACCAAGGCCGAATTCGGGCGCTCCGCCAATGCCGAAGGTGAAGCCATACGGGAGCGGTTGCGCAACATAGAAGTGCGGCAGATAGAAACAACCCGAATTCAGCCTGCCGCTGTGCCGCATGCCGCCCGTGGTGACCTCCGTATTTGCACGCGGCACTTCGAGACAAAGACCCGCCGTAATCACCGTGTTTGTGAAGTCGGCCAATGTCGCCGGGTTGTAGAAGTTCGCCGACGCATCAACCGCCTGGGCAACAACAGCACCACCCATCGCCATACCTTTTGCCGAAGCTCCGTATAGCGCAAAGCCCGCAGCCTGAGCCGAAAGGGCGCCCGAGAGCGCAACTGTAACCATACCAATCAGTTTGGAATTCATAGAGGTCTTCCTTATGAGTTGTAACGTTGTGACAGTTTACTATTTTCTGTCACATCTGTCAACTGGCTTCAGTCGGGTTTAGTACTCGGTCAGTCAACACCGCTGCGCGGTCTTGACTGACCTCGGCATCTGAGCATCTGAGCAAAAGTGCATCTGAGCTTTTCGAGTCGTCGTTCTGCCTTGTGTGTCGGCAACGGGAAGAGCAAGTCAGGGATGCAGATGCCCGGGTCCATCGCACGCAAACCTTCCGTGCGATGACCGTCCGTCGGACGCCGCGTTCGGACATGTTGTTTTCGGCAGGAACGCTACGATTCTCCGCCCATTGAAAGATCCTCTTGGTATGCCGACGAAAAATGCCCACACGGGGACTGTCCCCGCTGCTCACCCGCCCGCCAAGCGCAAAGTGATAGATTCTGATTTGGTATAATACCCAAGAACA
>CAMAHK010000056.1 GCA_945834475.1 uncultured Verrucomicrobiota bacterium | reverse complement strand
GCTCAGATGCCGAGGTCGGTCAAGACCGCGCAGCGGTGTTGACTGACCGAGTACGTCCTGACGAAAAATGTACGGAAAGGCGCAATGCAAATAGTGTATAATACGCGCCTTATATGGACAACTTCGGACTCTGGTCTCTCGTCCCGCCCCTCGTGGCCATCGTGCTCGCGCTTCTGACGCGCGAGATCGTTCTTTCGCTTTTCGCCGCGATCTTCTCGGGTGCGGCGATTCACGTCTGCCTGACGCACGGGACGATTGTCGGCGCGTTCAAGACGGTCGTCGACCTCACGTGCGGCAAGATGTCCGAGAACATGCCGATGATCCTCTTTCTCTGCCTCCTGGGGGCGCTGGTCTCGGTCGTGACGCGGGCGGGCGGGGCGAAGGCTTACGGCGACTGGGCGTTTCGGCGGTTGAAGTCGAAACGGTCGGTGAACCTGATGACGATCCTGATCGGCCTCATCATCTTCATCGACGACTATTTCAACTGCCTGACGGTCGGCACGGTGATGCGTCCCGTCACCGACAAGTTCAAGATCTCGCGCGCGAAGCTCGCCTACTTCATCGACACGACGGCGGCTCCGGTGTGCATTCTCTCGCCCGTCTCGTCCTGGGCGGCGTACGTGATCAGCTGCCTGCCGGCAGAGATGCAGGGGGAGGGGCTTTCCATGTATCTCTGGGCGGCGCCGCTCAACTTCTACGCGATCCTCTCGCTGATCATGGTCTTCTTCATCGCGATCAAGGCGAATCCGGATTTCGGTCTCATGAAGCGGATGGAGCGGACGACGTTCTTTCGCCATGACGTCGGCGCGGAAGTTGCGATGCGCGAGGGACTGGATCCTCTCCCCACTTCGTCGCGGGGGCGCGTGATCGACCTCGTCGCCCCGATCGTCGTGCTGATCGGTCTGGCGAGCTACTTTCTCACAAAGCACGAGGCCGGGGTCGCCCTGGCGCTCGCGTCCCTGGTGTCGCTCGTCTTCACCTTCCTCTTCCTCGTGCCGCGCAAGGTGATCGACTACCACGAATTCGCTGCGGCGGCGCTCTTCGGCATCAAGACGATGGTGCCGGCGCTCGTCCTGCTGGCGCTTGCCTGGTGCATCTCGGCCGTCTGCAACGACCTCCTGGGGACGGGCAAGTACATCGCTGGGCTTCTCGTGAAGGCGAACGTCTCGCTGGCGCTTCTTCCTGCGGTGATGTTCTTTATCTCGGCGGTCTTCGCGTTTGTGACCGGCGCAAGCTGGGGCGCGATCGGCATCCTCGTGCCGATCGGCATGGCGGTTTGCCTAGCGATCGACCGGTCGGCGTCGGTTCTGACGCTTGCGGCGACGCTCGCGGGCAGCGTCTTCGGCGATCATTGCTCGCCAATTGCCGACACGACGATCCTCTCATCGACCGGTGCGCAGTGCAAGCACATAAACCATGTGATGACGCAGATCCCCTACGCGGCGCTGGCGGGACTCGCCTCGCTCGCACTGTATCTTCTCGCGGGTCTCTGCCGTACAACTTTTTGATATAATATACGACCTATGGAACCGTTACTCGAGAAGATCGCGGCCGACCGCGAGAAATACAATTGCACCGTCACGTCGTTGGGTGAGGCGAAGATCGCTTCGCCGGTTCGTCGACACGACTTCATTCGCGAGGGTCAGCGCGTTCTCATGTCGGGCGACTTCGACCTCCTGCAGGCCTGGAATGAGAAGCTTGGCCACTACCCGAGCTTTGAACGGGCGGGCGCGCACGAGAAGATCTTCCACGATCCGTCCTGGACGCGCGTCGGCATCGTGACGGCGGGCGGGCTCTGTCCGGGCCTTAACAACGTCATCAAGGGCCTTGTCGAGACGCTGCACGAGGACTACGGTATCCGCAACGTCTTCGGCATCCGCTACGGCTACGCGGGTCTGAATCCCGCGTTCGGTTACGCGCCGATGGCGCTTGACGTCGATTCGGTCGACACGATCCACGAGCTCGGCGGCACGATCCTTGGCTCGTCGCGCGGCCAACAGCCGACGGACATCATCGTCGACACTTTGGTGCGCATGAACATCAACATTCTCTTCTGCATCGGCGGCGACGGTTCGCTTCGCTGTGCGCATGAAGTGGCGGAAGAGGTTCTCAAACGCGGGCTCAAGATCTCCGTCATCGGCATTCCGAAGACGATCGACAACGATCTCCACTTTGTGGGACGATCCTTCGGCTTCGAGACGGCGGTCGCCGAGGCGGCGCCGGTGATCCGCTCGGCTCACGTCGAGGCGAAGGGTGCCCACAACGGCATCGGCGTCGTGAAGCTGATGGGCCGCGACTCGGGCTTCATCGCGGCGTACGCGGCGATGGCGAATCCGGTCGTCAACTTCTGCCTCGTCCCCGAGATGGACTTCGAGATCGAGGGCGAGAACGGCCTTCTCCGTGCGCTGGAGAAGCGCTTCGCCGGCGGCAAGGACCATGCGGTCATCGTTGTCGCCGAGGGCGCGGGGCAGAAGTTCTTCAAGGGCGCGGTCGAGAAGGACGCGTCGGGGAACGTCCTCAAGCAGGACATCGGTCACTATCTCCGCGACACGATTTCCGCGCATTTCAAGGCGAAGGGCATCGATCATACGGTCAAGTACTTCAATCCGAGTTACACGATCCGCTCGTGCGCGGCACGGGGCACGGACGCGATCCGCTGCTATATGCTCGCGCGCAACGCGGTGCATGCGGCGATGGCGGGCCGCACCGACTGCGTCGTCGGCGAGTCGGGCGAGCTCTACACGCTCGTGCCGATTGCGCTCGCGACGATTGAGCGCCAGCACCTGAACTTGTCGGGCGCGATCTGGCGCAGCGTGACGGCGGCGACGAGCCAGGAACGTCTGCTGGGCCCCAGTGTGCCCGGTTCGGAGAATTAACCTCTGAAGACATTGATTGGTCATCGCGCAGGGCGCGCACGACTGGGAGAACCAGCTCGTGGACGGCGTCCATAAAAGCCGCGCGGAAGCGTTTTTCGACGGCAGTCGATGATTTGCCAAGTTGCAAATGGGACAGAACTATGGGATAATTTGCACAATGCGGTTTAATGGCGTTAAGCCGCGTGAGATTTCAAAACCCAACAAACGGAGAAAAGAAATGCTGAATCAGGCAGTGGTTAAGTTGGCGGTCGTCGGCGTGAGCCGCGATTGCTTCCCGGCATCCCTTACGAAGAAGCGCGTCGCGGCGGTGATGGCCGAGGCGAAGAAGGCGAAGGTCGACGTCGTTGACTGTCCCGTCACGATCGAGAACGAAACCGACGCGATGAAGGCGCTCGCGTGGGCGAAGGAAAACGGCGTCAACGCGTGCTGCATGTTCCTCGGCAATTTCGGTCCCGAAGGCCCGACCACGCTCTTCGTCCAGAAGTTCGGCGGCCCGACGATGGTCCTCGCGGCGAAGGAAGAGAACAAGGCCGTGCTCGCCTCGGACCGCGGCGACGCGCTCTGCGGCGTCCTCAACTTCAGCTATAACGTGGGCCTCCGCCGTCTGAAGGTCTACATCCCCGAATATCCGGTTGTGAACCCGAAGGAAGCGGTCGCCGAGCTCAAGGACTTCATCAAGATCGCGCGCGTCGTGATCGGCATCAAGAACCTCAAGGTCTTCGGCTTTGGTCCGCGTCCGTACGACTTCCTCGCGTGCAACGCCCCGATCCAGCCGCTCTTCGACCTCGGTGTCAACGTGCAGGAGAACTCCGAGCTTGACCTCTTCGAGCACTTCCACAAGATGGCGTCCCGCACGGCGGAGATCGACGCGATCGTGAAGGACATGCAGAAGGAACTCGGCAAGAAGTGTCCCTACCCGGATCTCCTTCCGCAGCTCGCGCAGTTCGAGCTCGCGCTCATGGACTGGTACGGGAAGCAGCGCGGCGCGGCGGAGTACGCCGTCTTCGCGAACAAGTGCTGGCCGGCGTTCCAGACGAGCTTCCACTTCGTGCCCTGCTACGTCAACTCGCGTCTCACGGGCCGCGGCATTCCGGTCGCCTGCGAAGTCGACCTCTACGGTGCGGTTTCCGAGTACATGGTCGAGTGCGCGACGGAGAAGCCGGCGACGCTTCTCGACATCAACAACTCGGTGCCGGACGACATCCTCCCGAAGGGCCTCAAGCTCGCGGGCGCGGAGAAGCGCGACCTCTACATGGGCTTCCACTGCGGCAACACGTGCTCGGCGTGTCTCAAGAACTGCGGCATGAAGTACCAGCTCATCATGAACCGCGGCCTCGAGGGCGGCGGCAAGCCGGTCATCTCGCGCGGCACGATGGAAGGCCAGATCAAGCCGAGCGACACGACGATGTTCCGTCTCCAGTCCAACAGCGACTCGAAGCTCGTCTCGTACATCGCGCACGGCCAGTTCCTCGATGTCAACCCGCACTCGTTCGGGTCCCTCGGCGTCGCGGCGATCCCGGGCTTCGCGCGCTTCTACCGTCACGTCCTCATCCAGAAGCGTTTCCCGCATCACGGCGCGTTCGGCTTCGAGAAGTGCGGTAAGGTCCTCTTCGAGGCGCTGAAGCTTCTCGGCGTCGAGGACATCAACACGCCGAAGCCGGCGGGCGAGCTCTACGCGGGCGAGAATCCGTTCGCGGTCTAAGTTGTAACTGACGCGGCGGGACGCCGCGTCTCCCAGAATGAACACACAGGAGTGAATTGGCATGCTGACAGGACTTGACTGGTTGATGATCGGAGGGTACTTCGCCCTCTTGGCGGGCGTGGTCGTCTTCACGATGATGCGCCAGAAGATCCAAAGCGGGGAGGATCTCTTCCTCGGCGGGCGCTCGGTCGGGTGGCTCGCCATCGGCGCCTCGATCTTCGCGGCCAACATCGGGTCCGAGCATCTGATTGGTCTCGCGGGCTCCGGTGCGGCGGCGGGTCTCTCGCAGTCGCACTGGGAGTTCCACTCCTGGGTGCTCATCATGATGAGCTGGGTGTTCCTTCCGTTCTACTACAAGAGCGGCGTGTCGACGATGCCGGAATTCCTCGAGCGGCGCTTCGGTGCCAAGGCACGGTGGATTCTCTCGCTCGTCTCGCTCGCCGCGTACGTGCTGACGAAGATCTCGGTGACGGTCTTCGCGGGCGCGCTCTTCTTCGAGGTGATGATGCCGGAAGTGCAGCTGACGATCGGTTCGACGGTGATCAGCTCGTTCTGGATCGGCGCGATCGCGACGGTCGTCCTCGCGGGCGTCTACTCCTCGATTGGCGGACTCTCCGCCGTCGTCTACACCGACCTCGTCCAGACGGGTATCATCCTCGCGGGCACGCTGTCGGTGACGGCGTTCGCGCTCTATCACCTCGGCCACTCGGGCGTCGCGCTCCCGGACGGCACGGTCGCCGCCTCGATGGGCGACGGCTGGGCGGTCCTCAAGGCGACGGTCAAGTCGACGGGCAATGTCGAGAACTTCGGCCTTTGGCACTCGCTTTCGCACAAGGCGTTCCCCTGGCTCGGCGTCATCGTCGCGTCGGCGACGATCGGCGTCTGGTACTGGTGCACCGACCAGTTCATCATCCAGCGCACGCTGGCGGCAAAGAACCTCACGAACGCCCGTCGCGGCGCGATCTGGGGCGCGGCGCTCAAGCTCTGCCCCGTCTTCCTCTTCCTCGTCCCGGGCATGCTCGGCTTCGCGCTCTGGCACAACAACGTGACCGTCAACGGCACGCCGTTCCAGGAGCTCATGTTCAAGATGATCGACGGCGCGAAGGTGATCGACGGCGACAAGGTCTTCCCGACGCTCGTCCAGAACTTGCTCCCGGTCGGCTTCCGCGGGCTCGTCGTCGCGGGCATGATCGCGGCGCTCATGAGCTCCCTCGCCTCGCTCTTCAACTCGGTCTCGACGCTCTTCACGGTCGACGTCTACCAGAAGCTGAAACCCGAGACCCCGGCGCGCAAGCTCGTGACGATCGGCCGCACGACGACCGTCGTGATGACGGCGCTCGGCCTCCTCTGGCTCCCGATCATGAAGGCGATCTCGGGCGGCGGCCTCTACCAGTACATCCAGTCCGTGCAGTCGTTCCTCGCGCCGCCGATCGTCGCCGTCTTCGTGACGGGTCTCGTCTGGAAGCGCATGAACCTCCGCGGCGCGGTGTGGGGACTCTCTCTCGGCTTCGTCCTCGGCATGGCCAAGCTCGGTGCGAACGCCGTCTGGGGTGGCGAGTCCGGCTCGGCCTTCATTCAGGACTTCTACTTCTCGGGTCTTCTGCTTGTGACCTCGTTCATCATCGCGATCGTCGCCTCGCTCACTGCGCCGGCGCCGGTCGCTGCGAATACGACGGGTCTCACCTTTGCGGGACTCGACCCTGCGTTCAAGGCGGAGAACCGCGCGAGCTGGAACTGGGTGGACGTCGTCTCGTCCCTCGCGGTCGTCGGCTGTGTCCTCGCCGCCTACGCGTACTTCTGGACGTGGCTTGACTAATGCGGAAAGGCGGCTGACATGTATACGCTTGGCATCGACTCGTCCACTCAGAGCATCAAGGCGCTCGGCGGCGCGATTCTCGCGTCCCGCGCGGTCTGATGCCATTGACGAGCCGTGCCCGTTTCGGTATAATGTTCACAATAATTCACCAATAGGAGTTCATCTTAAAATGGATACGCAGCAGAAGCAGAGCACCAACTGGGTTGCCGTCATTACGATGATGTTCATTTACGGCATGATTTCGTTCGTGACGAACCTGGCCGCGCCGATGGGCAACGTCTGGAAATACCAGCCCGGCATCGAGGGCTCGAACATGCTTGGCATGATGGGCAACATGATGAACTTCCTTGCCTATCTCTTCATGGGCATTCCGGCGGGCAAGATGCTGACGAAGTGCGGCTACAAGAAGACGGCGATGATCGGCATTGCGACGGGCTTCGTCGGCGTGGCGATCCAGTTCCTCTCGGGCAAGGTCCCCGGCACGGCCGAGTCGATGGTCGGTCCGTTCTGCGTCTACCTCCTCGGCGCGTTCGTCTGCGGCTTCTCGGTCTGCATGCTGAACATGGTCGTGAACCCGATGCTGAACCTCCTCGGCGGCGGCGGCAACCGCGGCAACCAGCTGAATCTCATCGGTACGACCTTCAACTCTGTCGCCGGTACGGCGACGCCGATGCTCGTCGGTGCGCTGATCGGCCAGGTGACGGCGGCGACGAAGGTTGCGGACGTCAACCTCGTCATGTACATCGCGATGGCGGTCTTCGCGGCGGCGTTCGTCGCGCTCGCGTTCATTCCGATCGCGAACCCCGAGCAGGGCAACACGACCGAGAACATTCCGGTCCTCGCGCCGCTCAAGTTCCGTCACTGCCTCCTTGGCGTCGTCGGCATCTTCATGTATGTCGGCATTGAGATCGGCATCCCGGCGACGATGAACCTCTGGCTCGCCGATGCGAAGGGTCCGCTCGCGGGCGTCGCGAACTCCGCTGGCATCGCGGGCATGGTTGCGGGCACCTACTGGTTCCTCATGCTCATCGGCCGTTCGGTCGGCGCGTTCATCGGCGGCAAGGTCTCCTCGCGCGTCCTCATGACGGTGACGACGGGCACGGCGATCGTCCTCATCGCGGTCGGCACGCAGCTGACGGGCGTCGCGACGAAGATGCCGGTCTTCACGGGCAGCGGCTTCGAGATGGTCCAGGTTCCGCTCACGGCGTTTCTCTTCGCGCTTTGCGGTCTCTGCACCTCGATCATGTGGCCGTCGACGTTTAATCTCGCAACCGAGAAGCTCGGCAAGTACACGGCGGCGGCCTCGGGCCTCTTCATGGTGATGGTCGTCGGCGGCGGCATCCTCCCGCTCGTCCAGAACTTCATCGCCGACAAGGCGGGCTATATGGTCTCGTACATCATCCCGGCCGCGGCGCTCGCGTATCTCTTCGTCTACTCGGCCTTTCTCTCGAAGCCGCCGAAGAACATCGACGAACTCGTGAAGTAAGAAAGGAATTTTCATCATGCAGAACCAGGAAGTCTACGACGAACTCGTTGCCAAGTTTGAGAAGGTCTACGGCGAGAAGCCCACGATCGTGAGCTATGCGCCGGGCCGCATCGAGGTTCTCGGCAACCACACCGACTACAACGAGGGCTATGTCTTCTCGGCGGCCATCGACAAGGGCACGTTCTTCGCGGTCGCACCGACGGCGGATGACAGCTGCGCACTGACAGCCGGCGACTTCATGGAGACGGCCACCTTCACGACGAAGACGGTCGCCCCGGCGAAGGAGATGACCTGGCAGAACTACGTGACGGGCACGTTCAACTGGCTCTTCGAGGGCAAGCCCGAGACGGCGCCGCATGGCTGGAAGGGCATGTTCCTCGGCAACATCCCGCTCGGCGCGGGCCTTTCCTCGTCCGCCGCCCTCGAGATGTGCACGGGCCTCGCGCTTGCGAAGCTCTATGGCAAGGACGTCGACAAGACGACGATGGCGAAGATCGGCCAGAAGGCCGAGCACACGTTCGCGGGATGCCCCTGCGGTCTTCTCGATCAGGCGTCCTCGATGTACGGTGCCGAGGGCTCGCTCGTGAAGAGCGATTTCCGCACGAACAGCTTCGAGACGGTCTCGATGGGCCCGACGGTCGCGTTCATGATGGTTAAGTCCAACGCGAAGCACGCGCTCGTCGACGGCGCCTACGCGAGCCGCCGTCAGGCGTGCGAGGATGCGGCGAAGTACTTCGCGAGTGTCCTGCGCAAGCCGGTGACGCACCTCCGCGACGTGACGATGGCCGAGTGGGTTCTCTATCGCGGCGGTCTCAGCGAGACGACGGCGAAGCGTGCGGTCCATCCGATTGGCGAGGACGAGCGCGTCGTTCAGGGCGCGGAGCTGCTCGCGAAGGGCGACCTCAAGGCGTTCGGCGCGCTCATGTACGATTCGCACGAGTCGAGCCGCAACTGGTTTGAGAACTCCTGCGAGGAGCTCGACGCGATTGTCGATGCCGCGAAGGCACTCCCCGAGGTCTACGGCGCCCGTCTTTCCGGCGGCGGTTTCGGCGGCAGCTGCTGCCTTCTCGTCGATCCGGCGGCGGCCGATAAGATCGCCGCGCACATCACCAAGGAGTACAAGGCGAAGTTCGGTGACGAACCTGTTTGCTCCGTCATCAAGCCTTCTCAGGGAGCGCACCTCGTATGAATCTCTTCGCAGTGACCAGCGCGCTTCTCGCGTTTGTCGTCGGTGTCGGGGAGAAGCCGGCGGAAAAGGATGAAGGGCAGGTGTTTTTCACCCTGCCCGTCTGCCGTCGCATCCAGGTTGGAGCCGAAGTGCTCAAGCCCGGCGCGACGGCGTGGGTGGCTGCCGAGGAGGGTCGATTCTATCCGCTTGGTACGTCCTACCGCGCGGCCAAGGGCGGCTCGCTTCTGGTGGCCTTCGGCAAGGAGTCGCAGGTTTCGGTCGAGGATGGCGCGTCGTTTGCTACCCGTGCACAGAAGCTCGGTGAGAAGTCCCGCACGATCATTCCGACGGGCGGCGAAGTCTCCGTCAGCCTGCCGGGGAATCTCAAGCCCGAGCTCTTTTTCGTGACGACCAAGAGCCTGACGGCCTGTAACCTGGCTGGCGATTCAAAGTATTCCTTCGCCGATACGGGTGACGGGTCGGATATGACGGTTCGCTGTGTGACGGGGTCTCTTGAGGTCAAGGGCCGTCATTTTGCGGTGCCGGCGATGCACGCGGCGGATGCGTTCCGCATCCGTTCGTCGCATGACGAGCTCGAGACGGTGCTTTGGGGCAAGAGCGGCGATTATATCGTTCGTCTTGACCGCGGACTGGTGACGCGGTCGGAGATTCAGGACGATGGTGGCGTCAAGGATGTCGTTTCGCAAGAGATGCTTGATTGGCATCTGTCGGTGGCTACGCGCGTACAGATCAATCGCGCAGTCCCAAGGATCGGCGAACGCCTGAGCGTGACGATGATGACGTTTGATTCCGCGGGAACAATGAAGAATCATTTCGCGTTTGCCGAAGGCCTTGCCGAGGTCAATACGGGAGAACTTGTCGTTAATTCGACAGAGGCCGAAGACGTGTCCAAGAGCGCGGCGGCCACGACGACCGAGGCTGCGGCTGACGTGGTGGAAGAGGGCGCTGCCGAAGAGATGTCTGAGGATTCGTCATCGGACGATTCCTCGTCGGATTCGAGCGATGATGACTTCTGATCGGGAGAGTTTCACAAGAGTATTCACGACAAAGGGTATCGAGCAATCGTAGGTTCAAAAAATGGTTATTCTGCAATTCAACAAGCTGATTCGTAACAAGTGGGTCTGGGGGGCGTTTGCCATCGCGATTTCTGCGTTCTTCTGCCTCGAAGATGTCATTCTGCGCGATCGCGAGGAGCGCGCGGCGGGCGATGCCGGCAAGCTCGCGGGCGAGGCGGTGGACGCGAAGCTCTTCGACGCCATTGTTTCCGACCTGCGTGGCCTCGGCCGCAACCGCGACTGGAAGACCGAGACGAGTGAGATTAACCGTCAGGCATGGGAGAACTACGCGGCGTTGCACGTCGCGGGCCAGAACGGCATTGAGGCGACGGACGCCGAAGTGATGGCGGCGATTCGCCGTGATCCGACGTTTGCCGCGAACGGTGCGTTCTCGTTCAGTCTCTATCAGGGCCTTCTCCGCGAGAACGGTCTCACGCCCGAGAGCTACGAGGCCTCGCTCAAGCGCCGCCTGACGCTGACGCGCGTCGCGCGTTCCGTCCTCGGCAGCGCCGTCTGGGCGTCGCCGATGGAGCTCGATCAGGCCGTTTCGGATATGACGGACGTCTTCACGGTCAAGGTCGCGAACTTCGCTCAGGACAAGGCGGCCGCCGACGCGGTGAAGCTTGATGACGCGGGTCTCAAGAAGTGGTATGACGAGAACGTCAAGTCCCTCGAGCTGCCCGAGCGCACGAAGATCCGCTTCGTGAAGTACGATGCGACGTCTACCAACGTGCTCGCGAAAATGGTCGTCACCGAGGACGAGATGCGCGACCACTACGACGCGACGGTTGACAAGTACACGTCGACCGACACGAACGGCGTCGAGACGGTCAAGGCGTTCGAGGACGTCAAGGACGGCATCGAGAAGGAGCTTCGCCAGATCGCGGCGATCCAGTACTTTGAGACGAATCTCAACTTCCGCGCGTACGCCGTCAAGGCGGCGGAGGGCGCTTCGCGCCTTGAGGAGATCGCCAAGGAAGATGGCGCGACGGTCGCGACGAGCGACTGGTTTGCGACGGACGGCGGTTATCAGGAAGGCTTCATGAAGCGTCCCTACCAGATTCTCCCCGGCGCGAAGTCGTTCACGGAAGTCGTCGCCGAGCTGGATGCCGAGAACGAGGATCTCCGCTACGGCGTCGTCTCGTCTGATCGCGCCGTCTGGTTGATTGAGAAGATCGCGACGAGTCCGAAGCATACGCCGACGTTCGAGGAGGCGAAGGACGCGATCCGTCCGCGCGCACTCCGCGACGCGAAGGCCGACGCGTTCAAGGCGTCCGTCGAGGCAGTTGCCGCGAAGGGCCTCGAGGCCGTGCTCGCGTCGGGCAACGTCTCGACGAACCTGACGTTCTCCGTCGCCGACCTCAAGCCGGGCGACTTCCCGGACCAGAACGCGGTCGCGCGAGCGGCGTCGAAGCTCTCGAAGGGCGCGATTTCCGAGTTCACGTCGACCGGCACGGGTCGCGGCATCCTCGTCGTCTGCGAAGACCGCAAGGAAGGCGATCCCGCGAAGGCGATGGTGTTCCGTTCTCAGATTCAGAACGATGTTACGATGCTCGCAGCGAACCAGATTCCGGCGGCGTGGCAGAAGTGGAACCTCGAGCGTCTCGGCTTCGAGACGACCGAAGCGACGTCCGTCGAAAAGGCGGAAGTCGAAGAGTAAACTGATGACGCTCTCATTCAAGCGCGTCCATTCGGACACCGTCCTGCCCGCGTATGCTCACCCGAGCGACGCGGGCATGGACATTCGGAGCGTCGACGATCTCGTCATTCCCGTCGGCAAGAGGGCACTCGTGAAGACGGGGCTCGTCATCAACCTGCCGCTCGGCTATGAGGCTCAGGTGCGTCCGCGCTCGGGTCTTGCGCTCAAGCAGGGCGTGACGGTTCTCAATACGCCCGGCACGATCGACGCGGGCTACCGCGGCGAGATCGGCGTCATCCTGATCAACCTAGGCGAGGCCGATTTTGAAGTGAAGAAGGGCGACCGCATCGCCCAGCTCGTCGTTGCCCCCGTCACCCAGCCGACGATTGTCGAGACAATCGAAGTCGATGTGACCGACCGTGGTGCAGGAGGTTTCGGCTCGACTGGAGTCTAGCCCCGTACCGCGGTGCGTCTCGCCCGCGGCGTAGGCCAGCCGAACAACAGGATCTCCCACCATCGTCAACCTCAACCTCCAACCTCAACCTTAGAATGCTCAAGATTTACAAGTATGGCGAGAAGGTTCTGCGCGAGAAGGCGTCGAACGTTCCCGTGGTGACGGACGAGCTTCGCGCTCTTGCGGACGAGATGATCGAGACGATGCACAAGGCGAAGGGCGTCGGCCTCGCCGCGCAGCAGGTCGGCCATCTCGAGAAGATGTGCGTCATCGACATCCCCGAAGGCTGTGAGGAACAGGAAGACGAGATGTTCAACGCGCCGATCGGGATGCCGCTCGTCCTGTTCAATCCCGAAATCATTGCGTCCGAAGGTTCGCAACACGACAAGGAAGGCTGCCTCAGCTTCCCGAAAATTGGAGGCTCGGTCACGCGCGCGGCGCAGGTGACGTGCCAGTATCTGGATGCCGAGAACCGTCCCCAGGTCATCACGGCCCGCGGCTTCCTCGCCCGAGCGCTTCAGCACGAGATCGACCATCTGAACGGCATTCTGTATGTCGACCATCTCTCGGCCGTCGAGCGTCTGACGTTTGCGGCGAAGCTCAAGAAAATGGCGAAGGAAAATGGCGGAGTGCGCTGATTTGAGAGAACAAACAATCGCTCGCCTTGAAATTCGTTCGTCAATTCAACTGGATCTCGTTTGCTGCGACGCTGGCGCTGATCGCGCTGGGAACGGTCGCGATTTGGTCGTCGGGCAATGCCCGCGCCGAAACGGTGTTCCACGGGATGTGGATCAACAACCTCACGACGGCGATCTTCGGACTCGTCCTCTACTTCGTTCTCGCGGCGGTTGACTACCGACGGTTTCTCGAGCTCTTTTCGTGGCCGCTCTACGGGCTTTCGCTGGTGATGCTCGTCGCCGTCCTGTGCTTCGGCTCGGAAGTGTTGGGCGGACGTCGCTGGCTCTGGTTCTTCCAGCCGAGCGAAATCTCGAAACTCTTTCTCCTCTGCCTCGTCGCCGCATTGCTGGGTCACGACCGCTTCCAGGCCTCGCCGCTGCGGACGTCCTTCAAGGGCTTTCTTTTCGTGGGCGCACTGGTGGGCGTTCCCTGCCTTCTCATCCTCGCCGAGCCGGACCTTGGCACGACGCTGACGCTTGTGCCGGCGATCGTCCTGATGATGTTCGTCGCGGGCGTCTGGCGCAAGGGACTCGTGCCGCTTCTCGTCGTCGGAGCCGTCGGGGCGATGGCGATCTTGGGGGCGGTCTATGAAGCGGAAAAACCCGGCGTCTCGCCCGAACGCCGCGAGCAGATCCTCAAGTACACGCCGCTCAAACCCCATCAGGTCAAGCGCGTCAAGGTCTTCCTCTTTCCTGAGACCGATCCGCAGGGTGCGGGCTACAACCAGCGACAGGCGAAAAACGCGATCGGCTCGGGCGGCTATCGCGGCGCGGGCATCGGACAGGGACGGACGAACCGGCTCAAGTATCTGCCGCCGGCCGTGTCGATGAACGACTTCATTTTCTGCGTCTATGCGGAAGAGACGGGGTATCGCGGCTCGCTCTTCCTGCTGGCGCTGTATGCGGCGCTCCTGCTGCCGATGTGCTGGGTTGCCGCATTCGCGCGCGACTTGAGGGGACGCCTCCTGGCGCTCGGCTTCGCCCTGCTCATCTTCGCTCATGTCTACGTCAACATCGGCATGTCCATCGGGCTTTTGCCGATTACGGGCCTCCCTCTGCCGTTCGTCTCGTCAGGGCGCACCTTCCTTGTGACGGTCCTCTGCGGGCTCGGTCTTGTGCAGTCCGTCTCGCTTCACCGCGACGAAGGAGTGACATGATGACGTACGGATGGCCCATCCTTGTCGCGCTGCTCGTCGCGCAGCCCCTGGCAAACGAAGACGTGCTCGAGCCGAGCGTGGAGAACGAAGTCGCCCACGCCATCGCGCGGGCACCCCAAGAAGCCGCGACCACACAAGGAGACGCGACCCGAGCCGAGGCCGTAAGGCCGACGCAGCCGAAGGCCTTCCTGTCGCGTGCAGAAAAACTCTACCTCCACACTTTCGCGACGAACGGTCTCTCGGCGACCGACCGGGCGATTCGTCTCGTCTCCACCCAGCAGGCCGACGGACGATGGCGCGTCGGTACGAACGACGTGACGCGCGCGGCGGTGATGATTCTGAAAAGAACAATGGCAACGGAAACAAATGAAAATTCTCTTCCTCAGTGACATCCATGGCGTGCCCTCGACGCTCGAAGCGGCGCTTGCGAAGGGCGAGGCGCTCGGCTACGACAAGATCGTGCTGCTGGGCGACCTCCTCTATCACGGACCGCGTAATGGCGTTCCGAATTTCTACGACCCCGTCAAAGTCGCGCAGATTTTGAACGGCCTCAAGGACCGCATTATCGCCGTGCGCGGTAACTGCGACGCGGAAGTCGACCAGATGATGTTCGAGTTTCCGATGATGGCCGACTACGCGGTCGTCGAGGCGGGGAAGGAAACCTTTTTCTGCACGCACGGCCATCTCTGGAACGAGTACAAGCTGCCGCCGCTCGGCATGGGGATGGTGCTCGCGCACGGGCACACGCACGTTCCCGAGAACAAGGCGCTCGTGTGCGGCATCACGATCTTCAATCCCGGTTCGGTCTCGCTCCCGAAGGGCGGGTCGGCGCGGTCGTTCGGCTATTTTGACGGCGCGACGTTGAAGCATGTTTTGATTTGATTTGATTTGATATAATACGACCATGAGCAAACTTCATTTAGGTATGTTGGGTTCGGGCGCGGGCTCGAACATGCAGTCCATCGTCGATGCGATCGCGGCGGGAACACTCGATGCGGAGATCAAGATCGTCCTTGCCGACGTCCCGGACGCGAAGATCCTCGACCGCGCGCGCAAGCATAATATCCCCTGCGAGTATCTCGACTGTGCGCCGTGGAAGACGAAACTCGAGGGCGTCGCGGAAGACAAGTGTATCGAGATCCTGAAGGCGCACGGCGTCGACACGGTCGTCCTCGCGGGCTTCATGCGCATCGTCAAGCCGAAGCTCCTTGCGGCATTCCCGAACCGCGTCCTCAACATCCATCCGGCGATCCTGCCGGCGTTCCCGGGCGTTCACAGTTGGACGCAGGCGCTCGACTACGGTTGCAAGGTGGCGGGCGTGACGGTGCACTTCGTCGACGCGGGGACGGACTCGGGGCCGATTCTCGTCCAAAAGACGGTGCCGGTGCTGGAAGACGACACGCCCGAGACGCTGCACGCGCGCATTCAGGTGCAGGAGCACATCGCCTTCCCGGAGGCGCTGAACATTCTCGCAAAAGGAAACTACAGATTGGAGGGTCGTCGTGTCCGAATTGGCTAAGTACATTGACCACACGTTCCTGAAGCCGAACGGCGATGCGGACGCGGTGAAGAAACTCTGCCGCGAGGCGAAGAAGTACGGTTTCGCGTCCGTCTGCGTGAACCCGGCGGAAGTGCCGCTCGCGGCGAAGCTCCTCAAGAAGAGCGACGTCGAGGTCTGCACGGTGATCGGCTTCCCGCTCGGACAGTCGACCGCGATCGCGAAGTGCTTCGAGGCGGCGGATGCGATCCAGAACGGTGCGACGGAGCTTGACTTCGTCATCAACGTGCGGCTCTTGAAGCACGATCCCGAGGCGTGTCAGGTCGAACTCTGCGATATCATCGAGTCCGTGAAGGACGTTGCCCCGGCCGTGGTCACGAAACTCATCATCGAATGCTGCTACCTCACGAAGGAGGAGAAGGTTCTCGCCTGCAAGATGGCGAAGGCGGCCGGCTTCGATTTCGTGAAGACGTCGACCGGCTTCGGCACGGGCGGCGCGACCGTCGAGGACGTGAAGCTCATGCGCAAGACGGTCGGCAAAAAGATGGGTGTCAAGGCGGCGGGCGGCATCCGCGACAAGGCGACGGCCCTCGCGATGATCGCTGCGGGTGCGAACCGCCTCGGCTGCTCGGCCGGCGTCGAGATCTGTGTGTAGGCTCATTGCCGTGGGTCTGATGAATTTATGGTATAATACCGCGAATCTTTGAATACGAAAGAATCGCTCTATGGAATCGGATACTTCTCGGCATTTTCTCAGGCAGTGGATTGAAGGCGACGTGGCGGCTGGGAAGACCGGCGGCACGGTCGTGACGCGCTTCCCGCCGGAGCCGAACGGCTACATTCACATCGGCCACGCGAAGGCCGTGTGCGTCGACTTCGGCATGGCGAAGCTCTTTGGTGGCGAATGCCATCTGCGCCTCGACGACACGAATCCGACGAAGGAGTCCGACGAATACGCCGAGAATATCAAGAAGGACATCAACTGGCTCGGATTCCAGTGGTCGGGCAAGGGCGATGCGGGCGAGCCGGGGTTCTACAACGCCTCGAACATGTTCGACACGATGTTCCAGATCGCAGAGGAGCTGATCCGCCGCGGCCAGGCGTATTGCTGCAACCTCGGCCAGGAGGAGTGGAAGCAGTACCGCGGCGTCCCCGAGAAGCCGGGCACGCCCTCGCCTTCGCGCGACACCTCTCCCGAGCGCAACCTCCAGATCTTCCACGAGATGCGCGACGGCAAGTATGCGGACGGCGAATGGTGCGTCCGCGCGAAGATTGACATGGCCTCGCCGAACATCCACTTCCGCGATCCGGTCATCTACCGCATCCGCCACGTCGCCCACTATCATCTCGGCAACACCTGGTGCATCTATCCGATGTACGACTTTGCGCATCCGATCGAGGACGCGCTCGAGGGCGTGACGCACTCGATGTGTACGCTCGAGTTCGAGGTGCACCGTCCGCTCTACGATTGGGTCGTCGACCGCATGGACGAGCAGGGGCTCCTGCCGGTCCGCAACGGCGTCAAGATCCGCACACAGCAGCGCGAGTTCGCGCGTCTCAATCTCACGTACACCGTGATGTCGAAGCGCCTCCTCCTGCAGATGGTGCAGGAAAAGCGCGTCGCGGGCTGGGACGATCCGCGTATGCCGACCGTGTGCGGCATGCGTCGCCGCGGCTACACGCCGGGCGCGATTCGCGAGTTCTGCGAGCGCATTGGCGTCTCGAAGGTCGAGTCGGAGAGCGATCCCGCGCTCCTCGAGTGGTGTGTGCGCGAAGAGCTTAACCAGACGGCGACGCGCCGCATGGCGGTGCTGGATCCGGTTAAGGTCGTGATTGACAATTGGGGCGAGGGGCTTGGAGACGCCGCGGGCGGGGACGCACCGCGGTACGTTGAACTCCCCAACAATCCGCTTGACGAGGCAGCGGGGACGCGGACGATTCCGTTCGGCAAGGAGATCTGGATCGAGCGCGCGGACTTCCAGGAGGTGCCCGAGAAGAAGTTCTTCCGCATGGCGCCGGGACAGGAAGTGCGTCTTCGCGGCGCGTGCATCTTCAAGTGCACGGGCTGCGTGAAGGACGAAAACGGCGTCGTCACCGAGATCCACGGCACGTGGGATCCCGAGAGCTGGGGCGGCAACGCCGCGGATGGCCGCAAGGTGAAGGGGACGATCCACTGGGTCGACTGCGCGACGGGCGTGAAGGCCGAAGTGCGTCTCTACGACAAGCTCTTCACCGAGAAGGATCCGCTGAAGGACGGTCCGGCCGAATTCCTGAAGTACCTGAATCCCGACTCGCTCAAGGTCGTGACGGCGTATGTCGAGCCGGTGCTCGCCGAGGCGAAGGAGCTTGATCACTTCCAGTTCGAGCGCACGGGCTACTTCGTGGCGGACGAGTACGATTCGAAGCCGGGCACGCCCGTCTTCAACCGCACCTGCTCGCTCAAGGACTCGTACAAGCCGGCGTGATTGGTTGTTGGTTGTTAGTTGCTGGTTGTTGGTTGCTGGTTGACAGATGAGACGGACGCTGGCTTTAGTTCTGCCTTATGCGGCGTGGATGGCGCTGATGTCCGTCCTGCCGCAGACGGCGGGAGCGTACGCGACGCGGGGCGCGGTGACGGCCGCGTTGCTGATGGTGGGAGGTTTCTTGTTGCGGCGAGGCAAGAGTGCCTCGCCCCCGTTGGCGGTTGGAGCTTGTGCCTCGCCCCCGTTGGCGGTTGG
>CAMAHK010000055.1 GCA_945834475.1 uncultured Verrucomicrobiota bacterium | reverse complement strand
GGAAATATGCGGATCAAACGCAAGGGACACTTGCATTCAGTTCCGCAATCCACATGACGGTGCGGGTGGAGCGGTTCGCGCGGTTGGGCGGGATATTTGATATAATAATGGGGCTACAAAGGAGTAACAGAATGGCGAACATCCCTTACAAGACGTATTTGACCGAAGCAGAAGTCCCGACCAAGTGGTACAACGTGCGTGCCGACATGAAGAAGAAGCCGGCGCCGCTTGTGAATCCCGGTACGGGCAAGCCTTGCACGGCCGAGGAGCTCGAGCACGTCTTCTGTGCGGACCTCGTCAAGCAGGAACTCGACGACACGACGCCGTATTTCGACATCCCGACGGAGATCCTGGACTTCTACCGCATGTTCCGTCCGTCGCCGCTCATCCGCGCGTACTTCCTCGAGAAGGCGCTCGGCACGCCGGCGAAGATCTACTACAAGTTCGAGGGCAACAACACCTCGGGTTCGCACAAGCTCAACTCGGCTGTCGCGCAGGCGTACTACGCGAAGAAGCAGGGTCTCACCGGTGTCACGACTGAGACGGGCGCGGGCCAGTGGGGCACGGCGCTGTCGATGGCGTGTGCGTTCTTCGGGCTTGACTGCCGCGTCTACATGGTGAAGTGCTCGTACGAGCAGAAGCCGTTCCGCCGCGAGGTGATGCGCACGTACGGCGGCACGGTGACGCCCTCGCCCTCGATGACGACTGAAGTCGGCAAGAAGATCAATGCGGAGCATCCCGGCACGACCGGCTCGCTCGGCTGCGCGATCTCCGAGGCCGTCGAGGCGGCGGTGACGACGCCCGGCTACCGCTACGTGCTCGGCTCGGTGCTGAACCAGGTCCTCCTCC
Source organism: uncultured Verrucomicrobiota bacterium (assembly GCA_945834475.1). Lineage (GTDB taxonomy): Bacteria > Verrucomicrobiota > Kiritimatiellia > RFP12 > UBA1067 > UBA1067. The sequence continues at coordinate 18,055 of CAMAHK010000055.1, read as the reverse complement.
ATCAGTCCATCATCGGTCTTGAGGCGAAGGCGGCTTTCGACAAGCTCGGCGTCAAGCCCGACGTGATCATCGGCTGCGCGGGCGGTGGCTCGAACCTGGGCGGCCTCATCTCGCCGTTCATGGGCGAGAAGCTCCGTGGCGAGGCCGACTACCGCATCGTCGCGGTCGAGCCGGCGAGCTGTCCCAGCTTCACGCGCGGCACGTACGCGTACGACTTCTGCGACACCGGCCGGATTTGCCCCTTGGCTAAAATGTACACGATCGGTGCGGACTTCATTCCGTCGGCCTCGCACGCGGGCGGGCTCCGCTTCCACGGCATGAGCTCGACGCTCTCGGAGCTCTACGACCAGAAGCTGATGGAGGCGATCTCCGTCAAGCAGACGGATGTCTTTGCCGCAGCCCAGCAGTTCGCGCGCACGGAGGGCATCCTCCCGGCGCCGGAAAGCTCGCACGCGATTCGCGCGGCGATCGACGAGGCGCTCAAGTGCAAGGCCGAGGGCAAGGAGGAGACGATCCTCTTCGGACTCACCGGCACGGGCTACTTCGACATGACGGCCTACCAGGCGTTCAACGACGGCAAGATGGGCGACTACATCCCCACAGACGCCGAAATCGCCCAGGCGCTCACGAAGCTGCCGAAGCTCGGCTGATCGACGCTTTCCCGTTAGCATGGCGCAGGAACAGCTCTTTGCGGATGATTACAAGGTGACACTCGACGTGTTCGAGGGTCCCTTGGATCTTTTGCTGTACCTGATCCGCCGCGAGGAGCTCGACATCTACGACATCCCGATCGAGCACATCACGACGGAGTACATGAAGTTCATTGAGGACGCGCGGCGGCTCAACCTCGACATTGCGGGCGAGTTTATCGTGATGGCGGCGACGCTGATGGTCATCAAGTCGCGCATGCTCCTGCCGGTGAGTCGGCGTGTTGCGGAAGACAATGGCGACGAGGAATGGGTCGATCCGCGCCTTGATCTCGTCCGTCAGCTCATCGAGTACAAGAAGTTCAAGGACGCGGCGATCCGTCTCGAGACGATGGAGGCGATGAAGGCCAACAGTTTCGACTACGGCGGGGGGCGTCCCAAGTTCGAGAAGACGGCCGCCGACGCGAAGAGCGCGATCGCGAACCTCGACATCTACGATCTTCTGACCGCATTCCGTGAGGTTCTCGCCCGCGCGACCGAGATGCCGCAGGAAGAGCTCAAGGGCATCCGCTTCTCGGTGCCGGATACGATGGACATGGTTCTCGAGCGGACGCGCAAGGAGGGCCAGCTCTCGTTCTTCACGCTCTTTGATCCCGAGAACTCGCCGAAGGGCCAGATTATCGTGACGTTCCTCGCGATTCTCGAGCTTCTCCGCCAGCACCGCGTCATCGTGTACCAGAACGCGGCGTTCCACGAAATTACGATTGTCGCGTCGAAGGAAGAGCCGGCGGACAAGCCGCTTGAAAGGCCGGACGATTATGAGTGATGATGTGAAGATCCCCCTGCCGCGATCCCTCCAGGAGATCGTCGGTTCCCTCCTCTTCGCGAGCGAGTCGCCGCTGACGGCGACCGAGCTGCGCGATTCCATCCGTGCCGTCGAGGCCGAGGAAGGCGAGAACAAGGAGATCATGGATGTCTACAAGACGTGCACGAACAAGGAAATCGACCAGGCGCTCCGCGGTCTCGAGAAGGCGCTCGAAGTGGCCGGCTCGGGCTTCAAGCTCGTCTGCACGGGCGGCACCTACCGCTTGCAGACGACGCCGAGCTGCGGCAGGTACGTGCGCGCGATGCTCAAGCTTGACCGTCCGAACCGGCTCGGCCGCGCGTCGCTTGAGACGCTCGCGATCATCGCCTACCGTCAGCCGCTCACGAAGAGCGAGATCGAGGAGATCCGCGGCGTGGACGTCTCGGCGAACATCAAGACCCTGATGGACCTCCAGCTCATCCGCCTCGTCGGCAAATCGGAGCTTCCCGGACATCCGTTCCTCTACGGCACGACGCCGCTCTTCCTCGACCACTTCGGTCTCGCCTCGCTCCAGCAGCTCAATGACCTCGATCCGACGCTCCAGCGCTCGAACCCGAAGGAGAAGGCCGCGAGCTACAAGAAGAAGGTCGAGGAGAAGAAGGTCGAGGTCAAGGAAGAAGGTCAAGAGGCCGAGGTGAAGGTCGAAGGTGAAGAGCCGAATGCCGAGGCCGAAAGTCGGGAGTCGGAAGTCGAAAGTCGTGAAGAGGAGTTGCTTGACGACGCCGCGGGCGAGACGCACCGCGGTACGGAGTCCGACGCGGCGGCGACGGACGACGACGACATCTTCATCGACGATACGCTCGACGAGTTCGACGACGAGGACGAAGAGGATGAAGACGAAGAGGATGACGACGAAGACGAGGAGGACGAAGATGAGAATTGACCGACTGGTGGCGATTGCCGCGCTCTCGACTTTCACGGCCTGCGATTTCCTGCACGATCCGACGTTTGACACGGAGCGTGCCGACGCCGATTACCGCACGGCGATGGACGACTATCAGGCGGGCCGGCTCGGTCCCGCACTCAAGGGCTTCACCAAGGTCTGCGCGGCGAATCCGTCGAACGCCTCGGCGCGCTTCCAGCTCGCCTGCCTTCTGCAGGACGGCGAGAAGGACTATCTCGGCGCGTTCTGCGCCTATCGCGAGTATCTCCTTCAGCAGCCGAAGAGCGAGAAGGCGAAGCTGGCCAAGGACCGGCTTGCTGTGTGCGAGCGAGAAGTCGCGAAGCTGCTGGCGTCAAAGTACGATCTCAACGCGATCGAGAAGGAGGCGCAGGTTGCGGAGGGGCTGCGCAAGGCCCTTGAGGAGTCGAAGGAACAGGTCGCGAAGCAGCAGAAGTCCCTCGCGGATTCCACGCGGCGCATTGCCGCGCTCGAAGCCGAGACGGCCCGGCTCAAGAACCTTCTGCGCGTGGAGGGCGAGGCCCCGTTGGTGGATCCGGCGAACCTCTCCGGAGCTAAGGCTGTGGTTGCAGCGGAAGACGATGCGCCTGTGGCGGCTGACGCGCTCGCCGAGGCGAAGCGCCTGCTGGCCGAGGACGAGACGAATGACGCGCCCGTGAATGTCGACGAGGCCAAGTCCTTGCTGGCGGACGATCCCGAGCCGCCGCCGATGATCGCGCAGGATCCGGACGCGAAGAAAAAACGTGAGGCGGCTGCGGCAGCGAAGCGCGAGGCGGATGAAAAGGCGCGCGAGCAGAAGAGCGTCAAGTACGAGAAGCATCCCGCCGACGGGTACTATGTCGTGCAGGAGGGCGATACGCTTTACAAGCTCGCCATTCGTTTCTACGGTCGTCGCGATGCGTGGAAGACCATCCGCGAAGCCAACAAGGCGATTGTCTCAACAGACGGACGCATCAGGACGGGTCAGCGGCTCAAGTTGCCGCCCGTGAAGGAATGAGCGGGGTGCACACGAGCTTTCGTGCGGATGCGCACGGGTATACGCGGTCAAAAACACCGTGGATTCTTGACGAGTACCAGTCGTCCTACGGCAAGCTCATCCACTACCTCTCCGGCGGCGGCATGAAGACCTTCGGACGGACCGTCGGACAGGAGGAGGCTCGGCTCAAGCACGTCCGCTTTCTGACGAAGGCCGCGCTACTCGGGGCTGCATGGCTCTATTTCTATTTCTTTTAACATCTAAGGAAAAGTACAGCGATGAAAAACTATCTGGCACTCTCGATTCTCTGCGTCGCCTCCGTGGCCGGCGCGCAACAGCAGGCGGGCGGACGCGAGGCCTTCCTCCGTCAGCAGGCGTATGCCGAGATGCAGCGCGTGACGAGTCAGGTCGACACGCTCCAGAGTAACTTCGACGACCTTCAGCGTCGCGTCTCGCAGGTTGAGCGCGGCAGCAACACGCGTACGTTGCAAGCTGAGATCGACGCATTGAAGGCCACGGTTGCCGAACTCCGCCGCGAACTTGCCAACCAGCGCGGTGAGATCGTCAAGGATCTGTCGGGACGGCTCGCGAAGATGCTGCCGCCCGCGCCGCCGTCCCCGCGGCCGACGCAGAAGGTCGTCGTCTCGGGGCCGACGAGCACCTATACCGTCGTGAGCGGCGACAGTCTCTATCTGGTTGCCTCGGCGTTCAACACGACGGTCGCGAAGCTTCGCGAGTTGAATGGCTTGAAGAACGATAATCTGCGCATTGGTCAGAAGCTGATCGTGCCGGCGAATTAGTTGTTAGTTGTTAGTTGGAGGAGTTTATGAAGATTCTGGTTGTGGGTTCGGGTGGGCGAGAACATGCGATCGCGTGGCGACTCGCGCAGGATGCTGAGGAACATGAGCTTTACTGTGCGCCGGGCAATGCGGGCATTGCGGATGTTGCGATGTGCGTGAACATTGCGGCGGACGACGTCGCGAACCTCGTCGCCTGGGCGAAGGCGGAGAAGCCGGACCTCGTTGTGGTCGGTCCCGAGGCACCGCTCGTGATCGGCCTCGTCGACGAGATGGAGAAGGCGGGCATCCCGTGTTTCGGTCCGGTGGCGGCCGGCGCGCGGATGGAGGGTTCGAAGCGCTTTGCGAAGGAAATTATGGATGCGGCGGGTGTGCCGACCGGCAAGGCCGAGACGTACACCGACGCCGCGGCCGCGAAGGCGGCGCTGCCCGCGTACGGGCTCCCCGTCGTCATCAAGGCGGACGGTCTCGCCGCGGGCAAGGGCGTGATCGTCGCCGAAACGACGGAACAGGCCGAGGCGGCGATCGACGACATGCTCGTCGGCAACAAGTTCGGCGCGGCCGGTGCGGAAGTGCTGATCGAGGAGTTCCTCCACGGCGAGGAGTGCTCGATTCTCGCGATGGTCGACGGTGAGAACGCGGTGCTCCTGCCAAGTTCGCAGGACCACAAGCGCGTCTTCGACGGCGACAAGGGTCCGAACACCGGCGGCATGGGTGCGTATTCGCCCGCACCGGTCGTGACGAGCGACAAGCTGCCGATGATCAAGGAGAAGATCATCATGCCTGTCGTGCGCGAACTCAAGAAGCGCGGCATCACGTATCGCGGCATCCTGTACGCGGGCCTCATGGTCAACGATGCGAATGCGAATCCGCACGGTCCGCTGGCGAAGAGCGGCTCGACGGTCAATGTCGTCGAATTCAACGCGCGCTTTGGCGATCCCGAGACGGAAGCGGTGCTCCCGCGTCTCGGCGGCTCGTTCGCGACGGCGCTCCTCCATGCGGCCAAGGGTTGCCTGAAGGACGAGGACATCGTCGTCAAGCCCGAGACGGCCGCAACGATTATCCTTGCGAGTGGCGGCTATCCCGGCTCCTACGAGAAGGGCAAGGTCATCTCCGGGTTGGACACCGTACCGCAGCCCGTCTCGGGCGCGGCGTCTCCAAGTGTCACGCAAGTCTTCCACTGCGGCACCAAGTTCGCCGATGATTCAGTTGTCACTTCCGGCGGGCGTGTCCTTTCGGTGACGGGCCTTGGCGTGACGTTGCGCGAAGCTGTCGATGCCGCGTATGCACGCGTCGCCCAGATCTCGTTCGACGGCATGTTCTATCGCAAGGACATCGCGCATCGGGCGTTCGAACGGTAAGCGCGTTGGCCGTGTAGAGGTGGAGAACGTGGAGGTAGAGGTCGAGGTGAGAGGTGAAGGTGAACAGCGGTGAGAGTGATTTCTCTTGCTAGCGGATCGAAGGGGAATGTGTATCTCGTTCAGGCGGGCGAGGATGCGATTCTCATCGACTGCGGCCTCAACTACAAGACGCTTTCGTCTCGTCTCGGGACCGCGACCAACCGGGACGCGACACTCTCGTCTCGTCTCGGGACCGCGACCAACGGGGACGCGACACTCTTGTCGCGTCTTTCCGGCATCCTCCTGACTCACTCCCACGACGATCACACGCAGGGCCTCAAGGTTTTTCTGAAGCATCATCCCGAGGTGCCGATCTTCGCCAATGCGATGACGGCTGAGACGGTGATTCACGACTGCCAGCTGGACGAGGAGTCGTTCGTCTGCTTTGAAAACGGCCAGCCGTTCGAGCTCGGTCCGTTTTCGGTGAAGGCCTTTTCGATTCCCCACGATACGAGCGACCCCGTCGGCTACCTTATCTCCGTACCGCGGCCCGCCTCGGGCGAACAGCCAAGCGAAGCGACGCAGCCGAAGGCCGCGGGTAACAGCCTTACCTACTTCCATGCGACCGACGTCGGAACGCCGCTTGATTCAATCGGTGACCAGCTCGCCGAGGCGGATCTCGCGACGCTCGAGTCGAATCACGATCCGGTGATGCTCCACAACTCGGGGCGTCCGCCGTCAGTCATTCAGCGCATCTACGGTCCGCGCGGCCATCTCGCGAACGACCAGGCGGCCAATCTCGTGCGCCGTTTTGCCTCGCCGCGTCTCAAGAAACTCGCGCTCGCCCACCTCTCGGGTGCCTGCAACACGCCGCATCTCGCCGAGACCGAAATGCGCGCGGCGCTTCGGGAGATGAACCGTACGGACATTGTCCTGAAAGTCTTTGCACAAGACGAAATCGTCGAACTCTGAGAGCACGGGCCTGAACCGCCTGAACAAATTTGAGAAGTAGGAAGACGTGATTCTGGTCATCCGCTCTTGTCAAACGAAAGAGGAATATGGTAGAATTATTCCTGTTGGGAATTATTCCGTAGTGGAATAATTCGCGAGAGGTGAATATGAAATTTCTGGATCGCATCGAGGAAGTCAGACGGCTTAAGGCATTCCTTTCGTATGAGGAAGGCGGGCTTGCCTGTCTTTATGGCCGCCGGCGTGTCGGGAAAAGCCGACTGTTGACCGAGATATTGAAAGGACGAACGGATGTCGTCTATCACGAAGCGGACCGCGAGGATGCGGTGCTTCAGCGCGAACGCCTCGCGAGGGACGTTGCGACCGTCCTCGAGGGGTTTGCTGATGTGGTCTACACGGACTGGGGGCGTCTTCTGGATCGGTGGCAAAAGGATGCGCCGCGCGGAAGCGTCCTCGTCCTTGATGAGTTTCCTTATCTCGTCGAGCAGACATCCTCGTTGCCGAGCATCGTGCAACGCATTGTCGACAAGCTGCGAGAGTCGGGGCAGAAGATCATCATCTCGGAGTCTTCACAGAGAATGATGCAGGGACTCGTCTTGAGTCCGAATGAGCCGCTCTACGGACGAGCCATGGAAATGCTGAACATCAGGCCGCTTGATTTCCGCTGGCTCAAGGTGGCATTCCCGAAATTGAGTCCGATGGCGTGTCTTGAGTATTATGGTGTGTGGGGCGGCGTGCCGCGCTATTGGGAGATCGTCGAGCGAGCCGGTGGACTGAAGGAGGCCTTGCGCGACCAGGTCTTTTCCTCACTTGGTCTCTTGCGAACGGAGCCGACCTATTTGCTTCAGGACGACTTGAGCGATTCCGTCCAGGCGACGGCAGTTCTTTCGCTAATCGGCCAAGGCTGTGAACGTCCCTCAGAGATCGCGTCCCGCCTTCAGGTTCCCCAAACGGCTCTGTCGCGTCCCCTAAAGCGCCTGATGGAACTTGGCCTAGTCCGCAAGGACACGCCTTTCGGGGCCGACGAGAAGGGAAACAAGAAGTCGCTTTACAAGGTCGCCGACCCGTTCCTCGCGTTCTGGTATCGCTTTGTCCAACCACGATACTCCAATGCGCATTATCTGGAGACGGCTTCGGACGCCAAGCGGTTCAAGGAAGACTATCGAACCTATCTTGGCGGTGTCTGGGAAGAGTTTCTGCGCGAGAGGCTCGGAGCTTCGCGCTGGTGGGGCGCGGGACTTGATCACAAGCCGATGGAAATCGACATTGTCGCGGAATCCGAAGACAAGAAGACGCTCCTCGTCGGGGAGGCCAAGCTGTCGCTCGCGGATGCCGAGTCTGCGCGCGAACTCGAGGAGCTCAAGAAGAAGGCCCTGCTCTTGCCCTTTGCGTCAAACTATGCGAATGTCGAGTGCAAGCTCTTTGTCGCCGATTCTTCGACTTCCGGCGTGGAAACGTTTTGGGGATGAGCTGCCATGTCGTGCTTGTCAAAGTTAGTTGCGCCTATAGCCGCATAATTTTGATATAATCTTCAATATGAAAATTGACACCCTTTGCGTTCAGGGCGGGTTTCAGCCGAAGTGCGGCGAACCCCGTCAGGTTCCGATTTATCAGACGACGACGTTCAAGTACGACACGACGCAGCACATGGCCGACCTGTTCGACCTGAAGGCGCCGGGGTATTTCTACACGCGGCTCGCGAATCCGACGAACGATGCGGTTGCGAAGAAGATCGCGGCGCTTGAGGGCGGTGTCGCGGCGATCCTGACGAGCTCGGGGCAGGCGGCGAACTTCTTCGCGATCGCGAACATCTGCTCGGCGGGCGATCATGTCGTCTGCTCGGCGCAGATCTACGGCGGCACGTTCAACCTTTTCAACGTCTCCCTCCGGAAGATGGGCATCGACTACACGTTCGTCGATCCCGAGGCGACGCCGGCCCAGATTCAGAAGGCGTTCAAGCCCAACACGAAGTGCGTTTTCGGCGAGACGGTCGCGAATCCGTCGGGTGTGATCCTCGACATCGAGAAGTTCGCGAAGCTCGCGCACAAGAACGGCGTGCCGCTCATCATGGACAACACGTTCCCGACGCCGATCCTCTGCCGTCCGTTCGAATTCGGCTGCGACATCGTCACGCACGCGACGACGAAGTACATGGATGGCCATTCGGCGCAGGTCGGCGGCTGTGTCGTCGATTCGGGCAACTTCGACTGGGAGAAGCACGCCGACAAGTTCGGCTGCCTCGTCGATCCGGATCCGTCGTACCACGGGCTGTCCTACACGAAGACGTTCGGCAAGCAAGCCTACATCGTCAAGGCGACGGCTCACCTGATGCGCGACTACGGTTCGATTCCCTCGCCGTTTAACGCATTTCTCGTGAACATCGGCCTCGAGTCGCTCCACTTGCGCATCCGTCGGCATGCGGAATCGGCGCTCAAGATCGCGAAGTGGCTCAAGGCCCAGAAGAAGGTCGCGTGGGTCAACTTCGCGGGATTGCCTGACAGCCCGTACCACAAGCTCCTCAAGAAGCAGTTTGACGGTCCCGCGCCATGCGGCGTGATGACCTTCGGCATCAAAGGCGGCCGCGAGGCGTCCATCAAGTTCATGGACTCGCTGAAGGTGATCGGCATCGTGACGCACGTTGCCGACGCCTGGAGCTGTGTGCTGCATCCGGCGAGCCACACGCACCGTCAGCTCACCGACGAGCAGCTCAAGGCGGCGGGCATCCCGCCGGACCTGATCCGTCTCTCGGTTGGCCTGGAGGATCCCGCGGACCTGATCGCGGACCTCAAGCAGGCGTTGAAGAAGGTTTGAGTTAGTTTTTGGTTGGAGGTATTTCATGAAGAAGAACTGGCTTGTGGCAGGGATCCTGGGTGCGGTCGCCGCGGTGATTTACTTCGCGTCGCTTGCAAACTACGCCTTTCCGGGCGAGAGTGCCCACCTGATGGCGATGTGGAACGGGCTGGACACGCTTGTGCCGCACGAACATCCGCTGATGGGGGTGTTTGCACGGCTTCTGGGCGGCGGCAACCTGATCGCGCCGGTGTGCGGTGCGCTCTCGGTCATGCTGGTCTTCGCGCTGGGCTCGTTCTTCGTGCGCGGCGCGGCCCATGGCGAAGACGTGAAGCCCCATGCCGAGGTGCTGGGCCTTGTTGCTGGTATCCTGGCAGCGGTTGTCTTCATGCTGACGCCGTCCGTCCGCAGCGCGGCGACGCACCTTGAGCCGCGTCTTTTTGACGCCACCTGGGCGCTGGCTGTCTTCACGTTGCTGATTCCGTATCTGAATGCCAATCGTTCGGCATGGCTCTACCCGATTCTCATCGGCGGACTGACCGGGCTGGGCTTTTGCGACAGTGCCGTTTTCCTGGCGCTCCTGCCGGTCCTGCTGGCGGGCGTGGTGTCGGTGGCGCTTCGTCAGGGACGCAAGCCGTACCTGCCGCTAACGCTCTTCACCTTCGCCTTCCTTGTCGTCTTCTTCGTTGCCGTCGGGTGCTTTGACATGGAGTTGACGCCGTTCTTGAAGGCGACGGCCAAGGAGTTCTCGTCGTTCTTCAAGACGGAAGGCTGGCTGTTCGTTGCGCTGTTCACGACGATTCCATTCCTGGTGTCGCTGTTCTCCTGTGTGAGCGCGTTCAATACCCGTCCGGGGTTGGTGCAGTGGATCTTCCACGGGGCGATGACGGTCGTTTCAATCTTGGCGATCGCGACGCCGCTCTCCTCGTCGTCGCTGATGGCGTCCTTCGGCATTTCTCCGGTGGTCACGGCCGCCTTTGCCGCCCTGACGGCCGGGTATCTCGGCGCCTACTGGTGGCTCTATCGCCGTCGTGCGGTCGGCCTGTCGGCCGGCGTGGTGTTCGCCTTTGTTCTGGCGTTCGGTTCGCTCTGGAACCTGTTCACATTCGACGGCACCCGCGGCGCGTTCGCCGACGAGGTCGCGCGCCAGGTCATCGCCGATCTTGGCGAGCGCACGTGGTTCGTGACGGACGGTACGCTCGACGACCACCTTCTGCTCGTCGCGAACCGCGAGGGCAAGGAACTGCACCTGATCGCGCTCCAGCGCGATCTCGACCCGGCCTATCTCGCCGCGCTCGGCGAGGTCGTCAAGGAGAAGAAGGTCGGCGGCGCGAAGAACGAGGAGCTGGTGCTGTCGCTGACGCTCGGCGTCTTGCCCTTCGTGCAGGACTGGTTCGCGGCCGATCCGTCCGTCGCGCAGGAAGTGGCGATTTACGGTGCGCCGGACCTGTGGTACTCGGCGGGCCTTAAGCCTGTGCCGGAGTTCCTCTTCTTCGGTTCGGACGAGAAGCGCACGCCTGACTGGACGATGTGGAAGCGTTTCGACGCGATTCTCGAGGCCCCCAAGGGCTGGGGCAGCTACCGGTCGGCGAAGAACGTCGATCCGATTGAGCAGAAGCGCCTGTCGCTTCGCCGTCACCTCGGCTTTGTCGCCAATAACCGCGGCGTGTGGCTTCAGGACAACAAGCGCAACGACGAGGCGTTTGACCTGTACGAACTCGTCCTTAACGAGATCGATACGGACAATGTCTGCGCGCTCTTCAACGAGATCGAGATGGCCGGACAGAAGCACGAGCGGGCGCTTGCGAAGAAGCGCGATCTCGAGCGCCGCATCAAGGCGATTGTCGACGACAAGGCTCGCCGCTATGTCATCTGGCGCCTTGGCTCGTTCTATGGCTACATCCGTAACCCCGACATGTTCGTGCGTCTTGGCTTCGCGTGGGCGCGTTCGGGTCGTCCGGGTGACGCGCTCGCGCAGATCCGCCGCGCGATTGACTTCGTGCCGACCGAGAAGCGCGCGACGCTCCTTAATATGATGGCCGCGCTCTACGCGACCGAGAACGACCAGCAGAAGGCCCGCAAGATCTACGAGTCGCTGCTCGCGAAGAACGCGAACGACCACGACGCGCTGGTCGGCATGATGCGCCTGAAGCTCCTCGACGGCGATGCGAAGGGCGCGCTCGACTATCTCGAGCGGGCGGTCAAGAACTCGCCGGCCGAGGGACGACGTGCGCAACTGGAGCTGACGATGGTCGCGATGATGAAGAACGATCTCCCCACCGCGAAGGCGACGCTCAAGAAGATGACGGACGCTAACGCGAAGGACCTTCAGGCGTGGAGCTTCCTCGGCGCGGTCGTGATGCAGCAGTATGACGCGACGACGGATCCAGCCGAGAAGGAGAAGCTCCTGAAGGAGATCCAGGAGACCATCCTCCCGGAGATGGAGCGTCAGACGTCGAATCCGTACGATTATTACGTGCAGACGACGAAGGCCTTCTTGCTGATGCGACAGGGCGCGGCCAAGCGCCGCGAGGCGCGCGACGCTTTCGAACGCGCTGCGCGGTCGAATCCGGGCTCTGCTGTGGCGCAGGACCTTGTGCTCGGCCTCGACATCTCGCTCGACGACCGTGCGAACGCCGAGCGCCATGCCCGCGAGGTGTTGCGCAAGAACCGCAACGCGCCGCTCGCGAACTACGTGATGGGCTCCCTGGCGATTCGCCGCGGTCAGTATAGGGAAGCCGAGGCCTTCCTGCGCAAGGCCGCGGATGCGCCGCAGCCGAACGTCCTCGCGCTCAACGACCTGGCCGAAGTCCTGCGTCGCACCGACCGCGCACCCGAGGCAGAGACTTACGTGCGCCGTGCGCTTGAAAAGGCCCCGAATTTCTACATCCTGCACGAGACGCTGGGCGTCGTCCTGCTGGAGCAGAACAAGGACCTCGATGAGGCCGAGTCCGAGATCCGCAAGGCGCTGGAGCTGTCGAAGTCCGAGAAGGGCGGCGTCGAGGATGTCCGTCTCTATGCGTCACTCGCGCGCATCCAGGTTGCGCGCGGCGACAAGAAGGCCGCGCGCGGCTCGCTTCGGCGCGTCGAGGCGAAGATTGACGACCTGACGGAGTTCGAGAAGCGCGAGCTCGAGGAGATCCGCGAGAGTGCTGCTCGGTAATCTCCTTCTGGCCGCGGCGTTTCAGGTCGGTCCGTTCTATCAGCAGCGGCCGGCCGAGGATGCCGCGGCCTTGCGTCCCTTCTGGTCCTGCGAAGGCGAGACGACCGATGTGCTCTGGCCGCTCTTCACGTCGCACCGCGACTGGTGGCGTTTCCTCTTCTTCACCCACTATCAGTCCAACGACAAGGGCTATCAGTTCGACCTGATGCCGTTCTTCTGGTGCGGGGCGTCCCCCGATCCGTATTGGGGACTGTTTCCGCTCTGGGGAAGTCATCCGCATTTTCTTTTGATGCACGACCTTGACTTCGCGCTGTGGCCGGTGTGGATGCGCTATTCGATGCCGAGACCCCAGGAAAAGCGGATGATGACGACGAACAGCGTCCTCTGGCCGTTCGTGCACTGGCGCGACGACGGGTCTTGGGGCGTGTGGCCGCTTTACGTGTGTAACCGACATCGCGAGTCTTGGCATCAGACAGCACTCTGGCCGATCGTCACCTGGGCGTCGTACGAGGCTGACCGCGACACGGCCGGTGCGGGGTCAAGCTGGATGCTCTGGCCGCTCTTTGGCGGTGTCTCGCGCGAACGCGAAGACCAGTGGCTTTTTCTCCCGCCGTTTTTCTCGCTGGCGAATGTCTGGTCGGCGAGTCGGTCTGAAAGCGCCATGGAGCCCGAGATGCGTTTGCGCTGCCCTTGGCCGTTCATCGAATTCGAGGCGACGGTGCGGCGTGAGCGGCTGTCGATCTGGCCGATTTACGAGAGAGTTGAGTTGAAGTCGTACGGGGCGGAGGACGGCGGACTTAGGGCTCAGGACAGTCGTGTGATGCGAATCGGATGGAAGCTGGTCGAGCTTTACGACGATGAGACGCGGGTGTTTCCGTTCTGGGTGAGTCGAAAGGACGATTCGTACTTCCGTCTCTGGCCGTTCTGGGAGTCGGCCGAGGGACGCGACGGCGTTCGCCGGGGACGCTTCCTGTCGCTCTTCCCGATCCGTCACGTGCCGGCGGTCGACCGCAACTGGGCGAAGTTTTGGACATTTTACGAGAATGCGAGGGCTGCCGATCACACGGACCATTCGCTCTTCTGGGGAATCATTCGGTGGAGGACGGATCGTGACTAAGGTCCTGAAGCTATGGATGCGCGCGTTGCGCGTCGAACAGTGGACGAAGAACGGCGTCGTGATGATGGCCTGGTTCTTTTCGGTGGCGGACGCGTCGCAGCGCGACATCGTGCGCGGCTGGGAATCGTTTTTGCTGGCCTTTTTCATGGCGGGGGCGTTCTCGTTTGTGTCCTCGGCGTTCTACCTCCTCAATGACGTCGCCGACTTCGATGCCGATCGGTTGCATCCGCGCAAGCGCCACCGTCCTATTGCTGCAGGTCTCATCGATCGCATCGATGCCGTGCGTGTTGCGCTCGTCATCTTCGCGCTCGGCTTCGCGTATCCCGCGCTCGTCGTGATCATTCTTCCGACGCGCACGCTCGCCTTCGCGACGATCCTCGCGTATACGGTGATGCAGTGTCTTTACACGGGCTTCCTGAAACGCGTCCCCTACGTCGATGTCTTCACGCTTGCGGCGGGCTTCGTCCTGCGTGCGGTGGCCGGCGCGGCGATCATCACGGCCTACATCTCGCCGTGGCTCTTGATCTGCACGTTCACGCTTTCGCTCTTCCTCGCGCTCTGCAAGCGCAAGAACGAGATGGATACGGCCGTCGAGTCCCGCGCCGTGCTGAAGCACTATCATCCGCAGGTGCTGGACGCTTTGATCATCCTAGCGGCGGTTGCCTCGGTCGGCGAATATCTGGCCTATACGCTTCGCTCGGCGATGGGCGTACGTTTCCCGGGGCTATGGATGACGACACTCTTTGTCGCGCTGGGCATCGCGCGTTACGCCTATCTCGCGTGGCGAAAGGGCGACGTGGGGCGTCCCGAGCGCCTGCTGCTGACCGATCCTGGTCTCTGGCTTGCGGTCGGCGGCTACGCGTTCGCGTCGGTTTCGGTCGTCGCCTTTACTTACATGTGAGTCCCCACCGATGATGCGTTTCCTCGAAGACCTCGCCGCACGGCGCCGTTTCGGTATGAAGCCGGGACTCGACACAATCGCCGCGCTCTGCGCCGCGCTCGGGAGTCCCGAACGCCAGTTCAAGGCCATTCACATCGCGGGTACGAACGGGAAGGGTGCCGTTGCCAGCATGTTGGATGCCTGCCTGCGGCAGGCGCAGGTTGAGGTTGAAGGTGGAGGTGGAGAGAGGAAGCTCCGCATTGGGCGATATACCTCACCTCATCTTGTGAAGCTTAACGAGCGGTTCTTCCTCGACGGCGCACCGGTCGACGATGCCACCCTCGACCGCCTCGCGGAAAGAGTAGCCCCTGTCCTCCGTAGCCTTGGCGAAGGAGGGACCTTCTTCGAAGCCCTCACGGCTGTCGCCTTCCTACTTTACGCTGAGGCGAAGGTCGGCTATGCGATTCTCGAGACCGGTCTCGGGGGACGCCTCGATGCGACGAACGTCTGTGATCCGGCGCTCACGGTGATCACGAAGATCGGCCTCGACCACTGTGATTGGCTCGGGAATACTATCGAGCAGATCGCCGTGGAGAAGGCGGGTATCATCAAACCTAGTGTGCCGATTGTTCTTGGACGCAACGAGCCGTCGGTGCAGGCCGTGATCGCCGCGCGGGCGAAGGAAGTCGGCGCGCCGTACTATTACGCGCCGGACCTCGCGACGGACGACGAGATCCCGTCGGACTTTGCGCTCGCCGGTTCGTTCAACCGCGAGAACGCGATTACGGTCATCGCGGCGCTGAAGGTGGTGGAAGGTTTGAAGGGTTTGAAGGGTTTGAAGGGTTTGAAAGGTTTGAGGGGTTTGGCGAAAGTCGTCTGGCCGGGACGCTTCCAGCGCGTCGGCTCGTACATCGTTGACGGCGCCCACAACCCGCCCGCCGCGAGAGCCCTCGCCGAATCCCTAGCTAACCTCTCGCACACCTCAAACCCCTCAAACCCTTCAAACCTTTCAACCCCCTTCACCCTCATCTTCGGCGCGTGCGGCGACAAGGACGTTACGGAAGTCCTTTCGATTCTCAAGCCGCACATCTCGAAGGGCTATGCGGTGCGGACGAACAATCCGCGTGCGCTCGCGCCAGAGGACCTTGCGGCGAAAATGAATGCCGCGGGTATCCCAACAGTTCCCTGTGCTAGTCTGGCTGAGGCTCTGGCGCTGACGGGGCCGCGACACTCCTGTCGCGGCGCTACCCCCCAGACCCTCATCTGTGGTTCGCTTTTCCTGGCAGGCGAAGCCCTCGTCGCGCTCAATGCGTATCCGTGGCCCCAAGACCGCTTCGACCCGTCCGAACGCCTGAAGCCTGAGGCATAAAAGAAGCCCCGCGCGACCGAAGCAGACGATCGCGAAGAGGAGCCTGCCCTCCGTAGCCGATTTCGCGAGCGAAATCGCGAAGGAGGGAGCCGAGGGTCGGATTCGAACCGACGCGTCCTTGCGGATCCTGATTACAAATCAGGCGCAGTCAACCACTGTGCCACCCCGGCAGCAAGTGAGTGGTAGTATACCATAATTTCAGCCGTTTTTGGTATAATATCCAAACTGATTTTCGAAAGGTGGATGAAATTATGTTCAAGCCGGTATCCAACAAGGTGGCGTTTCCGAAGATGGAGGAAGAGATCCTCAAGGTCTGGGAGGCGCAGAAGACCTTCGAGAAGTCCCTTAAGAAGAACGAGGGCAAGGAACGCTACAAGTTCTACGACGGGCCTCCGTTCGCGACGGGCCTGCCGCATTACGGACACCTCCTCGCCGGCACGATCAAGGACATTGTCCCGCGTTATCAGACGATGCGCGGCAAGTACGTCGAACGCCGCTTCGGCTGGGATACGCACGGCCTGCCGATAGAAGCCCTCGCCCAGGACGCGCTCGGCGTCGCGGGTGCGCCCGAAATCAAGGCGCTCGGCATCGACAAGTTCAACGAGCAGTGCCGCTCGATGGTGCTCAAGTACGTCAGCGAATGGCGCAAGACCGTCACGCGCATGGGCCGCTGGGTCGACTTCGACCACGACTACAAGACGATGCAGCCCGAGTTCATGGAGACGATCTGGTGGGTCTTCAAGCAGCTCTGGAACCAGGGCCGCGTCTACAAGTCGCACCGCATCATGCCGTACTCGTGGAAGCTCTCGACGCCGCTCTCGAACTTCGAGGCCGGCTCGAACTACAAGGACGTGCAGGACCCGACGGTGACGGTGAGGACTCCAATTACCGAATCGCCGAATGACCGAATTACCGAATGGGTCAAGGCGGGCGAAACGGTCTATCTCCTCGTGTGGACGACGACGCCGTGGACCTTGCCCGAGAACCTGATGATGTGTGCGGGCGCGTCGATCGACTATGTCGCCGTGCGCGACGTGACGGATGAGGCGAAACCCGTCTACATCATGGCGAAGGCGCGGCTCTCGGCGATCTTCAAGAAGCCCGAACAGTATGAGATTGTCGCCGAGTTCAAGGGCATGGACCTGAAGGGCACCTCCTACGAGCCGATCTTCCCGTACTTCGCCGACAAGAAGGCCGAGGGCGCGTTCAAGGTCCTCAACGACGACTACGTCACGACCGACGACGGCGTCGGCATCGTCCATATCGCGCCGGCGTACGGCGAGGACGACTTCCGCGTCTGCAAGGAAGCGGGCATGACGGCGATCGTCGATCCGCTCGACTCCGCCTGCGCGTTCACGGACGCGATTCCCGAGTTCAAGGGACGATTCTGCAAGGACTGCGACAAGGACATCATCAAGATGCTCAAGGCGAACGGCAAGCTCGTTCACCAGGCGACGATCACCCACTCGTATCCGTTCTGCGACCGCACGGACACCCCGCTCATCTACCGCGCGATCGATGCGTGGTACGTGAAGGTCGAGGATCTCCACGAGCGCCTCGCGAAGAACAACAAGGGCGTCCATTGGACGCCGGACTACGTCGGCGAGAAGCGCTTCGGCAACTGGCTCGAGGAGGCGCGCGACTGGAACATCTCGCGCAACCGCTTCTGGGGCAGCTGCATCCCGGTGTGGATCAACGACGAGGATCCCGAGGACATGATCTGCGTCGGCTCGATCAAGGAGCTTGAGGAGCTCTCGGGCGAGAAGGTCTCCGACCTCCACAAGCACTTCGTTGACAAGATTGTCATCACGAAGGACGGCAAGACGTATCACCGCACGCCGGAAGTCTTGGACTGCTGGTTCGAGTCCGGCTCGATGCCGTATGCGCAGGCCCATTACATGGGCCAGGTGGAGGATGAAGATGGAGGTGGAGAGAAGACGATTGACAAGATCTTTCCGGCTGACTTCATTGCCGAAGGCCTCGACCAGACGCGCGGGTGGTTCTATACGCTCATGGTTCTCGGCACCTGCCTCTTCGACCAGTCGCCGTACAAGAACGTGATCGTCAACGGACTCGTTCTTGCCGAGGACGGCAAGAAGATGTCCAAGCGTCTTAAGAACTATCCCGACCCGAACCTCATGCTCGACACGTATGGCGCCGATGCCATCCGTCTCTACATGATCTACTCGCCGGTCGTGAAGGCCGAGTCGCTCAAGTTCTCCGAGAACGGCGTCAAGCAGC
>CAMAHK010000054.1 GCA_945834475.1 uncultured Verrucomicrobiota bacterium | reverse complement strand
GGGAACTCCGGCATGATGTCCCTGCCCGAATGGTCGGGTTCGATGGCGGTATAGCCTGTTCGGGTAGTGGGCCGGATTGTCCGCTTTTGCTATTATGGTGACATGAAAGTTCCGTTTTCTGAGAAAATAGGCTATGCACTGGGCGACGGGGCGGCGAACCTCGTGTTCCAGCTGATGATGATGTTCCAGCTGATGTTCTACACGGACGTCCTGGGCATCGGGGCCGGCGCGGCCGGTCTCATCCTATTGGGTGCGCGCGTCTTCGATGCGTTTGTCGATCCGCTCGCCGGCATCTTCAGCGACCGGACGCAGACGAAATGGGGCAAGTACCGACCCTGGGTTGTCGGCACGGCGATTCCGTTTGCGCTCGTCTTCGCGCTCTCCTACCTCTCGCCCGACTGGAGCGAGCGGGCGAAGACCGCCTGGGCGGCCGGAACTTATGCGCTCCTGATGGCGCTCTACAGCTTCAACAATACGCCTTATTCGTCGCTCGGCGGTGTGATGACAGATGAAGGTCGCGAGCGCACCGCTGTCGCCACGGTCCGCTTTGTCGCGGCGACGATTGCGACAATCATCGTACAGGTCGTCACCCTGCCGCTCGTGAGGCTTTTCGACAATCCGAAGACGGGCTGGGGCGTGACAGTTGGCATCTACGCCGCCTTCGCCGCCGTGATGCTGATCGTGAGCGGTTGTGTTGCGAAAGAACGCATCGCTCCGCCGGCGACCCAGAAGAACTCGCTCAAGGATGATCTGAAAAGCGTCTTCGGCAACGCCCCCTGGCGCGCGATGTTTGCGCTAACCCTCGTTCTGTTCATCACGCTGGCTCTCTGGGGTAGCGCTTCGGCCTACTACTTCAAGTACACCGTCCCAGAGGAGACGCTGAGCTTCTCGCTCTTCAATGGCGTCGGACAGGCCCTCACCTTTGTGGCCGTGGTGACGCTGCCGGGACTTCTCAGCGATCGGTTCGGCAAGAAGGCGACATATCTTACTTGTCTCGCCCTGACCGCCGTCTTCACCGCAGGTTTCTTCTTCGTGCCGCCGACGAGTCGCTACGGACTTCTGGCGATGGGTGCCCTCAAGTCCCTCGCCTACGCCCCCACGATTCCGCTCCTCTGGGCGATGATGGGCGATGTCGCGGATCACAGCGAATGGCAGTCGGGGCGCCGCGCGACCGGCTTCGTCTTCGCAGGCATCGTTTTTGCTCTCAAGGCGGGACTCGGTTTCGGCGGTGCGGTCTGCGGCTGGATTCTCGGTGCAGCGGGCTTCGACCCGGCGGCGGCCGTACAGACGCAGACGGCGCAGCAGGCGATTCGTCTCAGCGTCTCGGTCATTCCCGCCGTGCTCTTCACCATGGGTTGCGTGGCGCTGTGCTTCTATCCGATTTCCAAACGCACCGAGAAGGTGATGCAACAGGAGCTTAACGCCCGGAGAACGAAATGAACGCACGCTATCTCTTTCCAAATGATTTCATGGCCGATCCGTCCGTTCATGTGTGGAACGGCCGGATCTGGATCTACCCGAGTCACGATCGCGAAAGCGGTATCCCCGAACGCGACAACGGCGACCATTTCGACATGGTCGACTACCACGCGCTTTCGATCGAACCCGATGCGGAAGGCCGGCTCGATCCGATGACGGGCCGAGTCGTCGACCACGGCGTGATGCTCGCACTCGGTGACATCCCGTGGGCGAAGCGGCAGCTGTGGGACAGCGACGTTGCGGAGAAGGGCGGCAAGTACTATCTCTATTTCAGCGCCAAGGACGGGAATGACGTCTTCCATCTCGGCGTGGCCGTCGCCGACCGTCCGGAAGGGCCGTTCGTCGCCGAACCCGAGCCGATTCCCGGCAGCTACTCGATCGATCCCTGCTGCTTCAGGGATCCGAAATCTGGCGCGTACTACCTCGCCTTTGGCGGGATCTGGGGCGGACAGCTCCAGCGCTACCGCAACAACGCCGCAGTCTTCACGGCCGCCGAGGATACGCTCCCGAAGGACAACCGCGCAGCGCTCGAACCGGCACCCGAGGAGCCAGCGCTCTGTCCGAAGCTCGTGCGTCTTGCGGATGACCTCAAGTCCTTCGCCGAACCGCCGAAGGATCTCATGATCGTCGACGAACAGGGCGCGCCGCTCAAGGCGGGGGATCATGCGCGCCGCTTCTTCGAGGCGAGCTGGCTCCACTTTGCGGACGGAAAGTACCACTTCACCTATTCGACGGGCGACACGCATCTCATCTGCGAAGCCGTCTCCGACACGCTGGAAGGCCCCTACGTCTTCAAGGGCCCGATCCTCGAGCCGCAGGTCGGCTGGACGACGCATCACTGCGTAACCGCGGTCGACGGGAAGTGGTATCTCTTCCATCACGATTCGGTTCCCTCTGGCGGTCGTACCTGTCTTCGCTCGCTGAAGGTCAAGCCGCTCTCGTTGGCTGGTGTGCGCAATCGACAAGGAGGGACGATATGAAGACTGAAACGAAAATGCTGGTTCTGCTGGCGACCGCCGTCTGCGGTGCGCTCCAGGCGGCGAATCCCGTCATCACAACACTGTACACGCCTGATCCCGCGCCAGTCGTGGCGGATGGAAGGGTCTGGCTTTTCTGCGATCATGACGAGGACGACTCAGTCTTCTTCAAGATGAAGGACTGGCTCGTCTTCTCGTCCGAAGATATGGTGAACTGGACGTATCACGGCGCGCCGCTCAGCCTGGAGACGTTCGCGTGGGCGAAGAAGGATGACAAGGCGTGGGCGTCCCAGGCCGTCAAGCGCAACGGCAAGTGGTACTGGTACATCTGCTGCAACTGCGACAAGGGCGATGCAATTGGCGTGGCGGTCGCGGACCGTCCCGCAGGTCCGTGGATCGATCCGGTCGGGAGACCCCTTGCTGTCGGAGCGTCGTTCATCGATCCGACGGTGTTTGTTGATGATGACGATCGAGCGTATCTCGTCTGGGGTAACAAGACGTGTCAGATCGGCGAACTGAACGAGGACATGATCTCGTTCAAGGATGGTTGGCGCGAGATGCCCGGGTTTGAGGATGAGAAGGCTTTTGGACCGAAGCTCACGCGCATGAACTGGGCGCACGGCAAGGAGGAGCCGATCGTCTCCTACGAGGAGGGACCCTGGCTCATGAAGCGCGGCGACACCTACTACCTCTCCTATCCTGCGGGCGGCGTGCCCGAGCACATGGCCTATTCGACGGCGCCGTCGCCGACCGGTCCCTGGACCTACCGCGGCAAGATCATGGACCTCGCGGAGAACAGCTTCACGATCCACGGCGGGAACATCGAGTACAAGGGCCATAGCTACATGTTCTACCACAACGGCAAGCTCCCGAACGGCGGCGGTTTCAAGCGGTCGACCTGCATCGAAGAGTTTACGTGGAATCCCGACGGCACGATTCCGTTCATCCGTCAGACGCGCGAAGGCGTGCGTGCCGTGGGCACGGTCGATCCGTTCAAGCGCGTCGAGGCGGAGACGATGAGCGACTCCTACGGCATCAAAGTGGATCGCACGGCGGGCACGCATCATTGGATCACACGCGTCCACAACGGCGACTGGCTCAAGGTGTCCGTCGTCGACTTCGGCGCCGGCGCGGCCCGTCAGGTCGCGGCGCGGGCGGAGAAGGTCCGGGCGGGCGGAACGATCGAATTCTTCGCCGACGGAATCGGCGGCAAGCGGTTCGCCGCCGTGACGTTCGCGCCGGGGCAGTCCGTGGCGAAAGCCGACGTCACGGAGGCACCGAAGGGCGTCCACGACGTCTTCCTGCTCTTCCGCGGCGGAGACGAGGAGCTTTTCGACCTCGACTGCTGGCAGCTGAAGTGAGGCGGACGCCAGATATCGGAAAAGTGAGCTTTGGTGTTGGAGGCTTTACCCGATTGGGTTATGGCGGCGGCGGGGGAAGCCGAGTATAATATGGGCATCATGAAACTTGAAAAGAGTGATTTGCAGGCGGCGGCGAACGCGATTCGCGTGCTGGTGGCGGATATGGTCGAACAGGCGAACTCCGGTCATCCGGGCGGTTCGATGGGGCAGGCGGACGTCGCGGCGACGCTGTGGCTCGAGTATTTGAAGGTCGATCCGACGAATCCGCTCTGGGCCGACCGCGACCGGCTCGTCTTTTCGGGCGGCCATTGCAGTCCGCTCGTCTACTCGCTCTTCCATCTCGCGGGGATGGACGGCCTGACGCTCGACGAGGTGAAGAACTTCCGCCAGTTCGGCTCGCGCACGGCGGGGCATCCCGAACGCGAGCAGATCCGCGGAATCGACGTCTCGACGGGGCCGCTCGGCCAGGGCGTCGCGATGGGCGTCGGCCTCGCGCTCGCGGCGAAGATGAAGGCGAAGGCGAACCACACGTGGGTCCTCTGCGGCGATGGCGACATGGAGGAGGGCGTCTCCCACGAGGCCTGCTCGTTCGCCGGTACGCTCGGCCTTGGCGGTCTTACGCTCGTCTACGACTCGAATGACATCACGATCGAGGGTCGTGCGACGATTTCGATGACGGACGATACGGCGAAGCGCTTTGAGAGCTACGGCTGGCGCGTTGTCTCGTGCGACGGCCACGACTACGATTCGATCCGCGCGGCGCTGGATGTGGCGGCGGCTGAGCCGGCGAAGCCCGTGCTGGTCATTTCCCACACGCACATCGGCCACGGCGCGCCGACGAAGCACGACACGTCGGGCGTCCATGGCGCACCGCTCGGAGCGGAGGAGCTTGCCGCGACGAAGGCCGCGCTCGGCTACGATCCCGCGAAGAGCTTCGTGGTTCCGCAGAAGGTCTACGACCTCTTCGCCCGGCGGGCGGCGGAAGTCGCAGCGGCGAAGTCGGGTTCTGCCGAAGCGTGTGTCGCGACGCGCGGTTATGATGTGTATGCGAGGGCCTTGCCGGCGTTCGATCCGGCGAAGACGGTGGCGACGCGTGCGGCGTGCGGCACGGTGATGAATGCGCTGGCGGACGTCTGTCCCGAACTCGTCGGCGGCAGTGCGGACCTCGAGCCGTCGAACAAGACGGGCCTTAAGAAGTACGGCTGGGTCGCGCCCGGCGATTTCACGGGGCGCAACATCCACTTCGGCATCCGCGAACTTGCGATGACGGCGATTGTGAACGGTCTGGCGGCCTACGGCGGTTTGAAGCCGTTCGGCGCGACGTTCTTCGTCTTCAGCGACTACTGCAAGCCGGCGATCCGCCTCTCGGCGCTGATGGGTCTGCCGGCGATGTTCGTCTTCTCGCACGACAGCTTCTATGTGGGCGAGGATGGTCCGACGCACGAGCCGGTCGAGCAGATCGAGTCGCTGCGCACGATGCCGAATGTCGACGTGTACCGTCCTGCGGACGCGAACGAGACGGGCGCGTGCTGGGCGGCGATGCTGACGCGCGAGGACGGTCCGAGCTGCATCCTGACGACGCGGCAGAACCTGCCGGTCCTCACGGACGCGACGCCGGAGAAGGTCGAGAAGGGTGCCTACGTGCTCTATTCGAGCGGTGCGCAGGACGCGGATACGGTCCTTTTCGTCGGTACGGGTTCGGAAGTCCATCTCTGCCTGGACGCGGCGAAGACGCTGGCGGCGGAAGGGAAGTCCGTCCGCGTCGTCTCGATGCCGTGCGTCGAGCGCTTCAACCGTCAGCCCGAGGCCTATCGCGAAAGCGTGCTGCCGATGGCGATGACGAAGCGTGTCTTGGCTGAGGCGGGCGTCCGGAAGGGACTTATGGAGTTCGCCGTGCTTCCGGCGACGACGCGCTACCTTTCGCTTGACCGCTATGGCGCTTCGGGTCCGTACAAGGTGCTCGCGCAGGCGTTTGGCTTTACGGCGGCGCACGCCCTGGAACTCGCCCGGTCGTTCTGATCGCGCCGGCCGGTATAGAATAAGTAAAATTCTAACAAGGAGACTCGGCTCATGCTGACATGGATTGACTGGTTGATGATCGGGGGCTATTTCGGCCTGCTGGCGGGCGTTGTCGTCTTTACGATGATGCGCAAGAAAATCCAAAACGGGGAAGATCTCTTCCTGGGCGGACGCTCCGTCGGGTGGCTTGCGATCGGTGCGTCGATCTTCGCGGCGAATATCGGGTCTGAGCATCTGATCGGTCTCGCCGGTTCCGGCGCGGCAGTGGGCCTGTCGCAGTCGCACTGGGAGTTCCACTCCTGGGTGCTCGTGATGATGAGCTGGGTGTTCCTCCCGTTCTACTACAAGTCGGGCGTCTCCACGATGCCCGAGTTCCTGGAGCGCCGCTTCGGCGCCAAGGCGCGCTGGATCCTGTCGCTCGTCTCGCTTGCGGCATACGTCCTCACCAAGATCTCCGTGACGGTGTTCGCGGGTGCGCTCTTCTTCGAGGTGATGATGCCGGAGGTGCAGATCACGATCGGTTCGACGGTCATCACGTCCTTCTGGATCGGCGCGATCGCGACGGTCATCCTCGCGGGCGTCTATTCGTCGATCGGCGGACTTTCCGCAGTCGTCTACACCGACCTCGTGCAGACGGGCATCATCCTCGCGGGCACGCTTTCCGTGACGGCGTTCGCCCTCCACCACCTCGGTCACTCGGGCGTGGTGCTGGGCGACGGCTCGACGGCGGCTTCCGTCGGCGACGGCTGGGCGGTCCTCAAGCAGACGATCAAGGCGATGGATAACGTCGAGCAGTTCGGCCTCTGGCATTCGCTTTCCCACAAGGCGTTCCCGTGGCTTGGCGTCGTCGTCGCGTCGGCGACGATCGGCGTCTGGTATTGGTGCACCGACCAGTTCATCATCCAGCGCACGCTCGCGGCGAAGAACCTCACGAACGCCCGCCGCGGCGCGATCTGGGGCGGCGCGCTGAAGCTCTGCCCGGTGTTCCTCTTCCTCGTGCCCGGCATGCTCGGCTTCGCGCTTTGGCACAACAACGTGACCGTGAACGGTACGCCGTTCCAGGAGCTGATGTACAAGGTGGTCGACGGCGCGAAGGTGATCGACGGCGACAAGGTGTTCCCGACGCTCGTCCAGAACCTCCTGCCGGTCGGTTTCCGCGGCCTTGTCGTCGCGGGTATGATCGCCGCGCTCATGAGCTCGCTCGCGTCCCTCTTCAACTCGGTCTCGACGCTCTTCACGGTCGACGTCTACCAGAAGCTTCGTCCCGAGACCTCGGCGCGCAAGCTCGTAACCATCGGCCGGACGACGACGGTCGTGATGACGGCGCTCGGGCTCCTGTGGCTCCCGATCATGAAGGCCATCGCGGGCGGCGGCCTCTACCAGTACATCCAGTCCGTCCAGTCGTTCCTCGCGCCGCCGATTGTCGCGGTCTTCGTGATGGGCCTTTTCTGGAAGCGCATGAACCTCCGCGGCGCGGTCTGGGGACTCTCCCTCGGCTTTGTCCTCGGCATGGCCAAGCTGGGCGCCAATGCGCTCTGGGGCGGGGCGGACGGCTTCGCGTTCATCCAGGACTTCTACTTCTCCGGCCTGTTGCTGATCACGTCGATTGTCATCGTGGTCGTCGCTTCGCTCTCCGCTCCGGCGCCGGCGGAAGTCAACACGAAGGGCCTGACGTTCGCGGGTCTCGATCCTGCCTTCAAGGAGGAGAACCGCGCGAGCTGGAACTGGGTGGACGTCGTCTCGTCCATCGTGGTCGTCGGCTGCGTGCTCGCCGCCTACGCGTACTTCTGGACCTGGCTCGACTGACGTCGCTGGCTGGGCGGGTGGCCGAAATAGGACCGGTAGGCGCGGCAGAAGTACTGCTGGGTGTTGAAGCCGGTCTTGGCCGAGACTTCCTTGACGCTGAGGTCCCCGCGGGCTAGAAGCCGGCGGGCCTCTTTCATCTTGAGGGCGAGAATGTAGCGTCCGACGCTCATCCCGTAGGCGGCGCGGAAGCGCTTCTCGACGGCGGTCGACGACTTGCCGGTGACGGCGACGACGTCGGCGGGGGCGATCGGACGGGACAGGTTGCGGTCGATGTGGACGAGCGCCTCGGCGAACCAGGCGGGGGTCGTCGGGTGGTGTTCGGTCGAGGTGCGCTCGTAGAGTTCGCCGGGGTTGACGCGGAAGGAGGGGCGTGTCTTGCGGCGTGGCGGACGGTCCATCGCCGCCTGCAGGAGGCGGGCCGCGGCGTAGCCGACGCCGTAGGCGTTGGGGTCGATGCTGGAAAGGGGCGGCGTCGAGAAGGTGCAGAGGAGCATGTCGTTGTCTGTTCCGAGAATCGCGGCCTCGCGCGGCACGTCGATGCCGAGTTCGTGGGCGAGCTGCAGGAGCTGAAGGGCGCGGAGGTCGTTCGCACAGAAGATGGCGACGGGGAAGGCGAGGCTCTTGAGCCAGGCGGCGAGGACGGACGGGTCGCGCGGGGCGACGGGACGTTCGTCGAAGACGACGGATCCGTCCGGCGGTTCTTCCTGTGCGTAGACGGCGCAGTTTTGTCCCGCCTCGCGGAGGCGCGCGAGAAAGCCGTCCCGCCGCACATCTGAGTAGCCGGTGCCGGCGAAGCCGCAGAAGGCGAAGGACGTGTAGCCCTTGCCGAGGAAGTAGTCGGCCGCGATGCGACCGACGCGGGTGCCGTCCGTCTCGACGCGGATGAGTTCGCCCTGGGTGAAGTGCCCGAAGACGTCGACGACGGGTATGGCGAGGTCCTTGAGGAGGCGCAGCGTGCGGCGGTCGGCGATGCGCGCGATGACGCCGTCGTAGCCGTCCAGGGCGCCGGGGGCGGAGAGGTCGTGGGGACGGAGTAGCCGGAGCAGCCAGTCGCGGCGCTGCTGTCCGTAGGCGGCGATGCCCCTGATGAGGCCGCGTCCGTATTCGCGCGAGTTCTCGATAACGAGGGCGATGGTCTTCATGGTCATGGATGAGGTTGTCTTTTGTATAAATTAAAAGTGTAAATATTATAACATTCTTGGGTTGCCTAGGGAAGCGTGGAAATGGGATAATGGTAGTATCGAAAACGACGGGAGAATCCTGTCAAACCTAAGGAAAAACGAGATGAACAATCAGCCGGTTATCAAGTTGGGTATCATTGGCGTCAGCCGCGACTGCTTCCCTGCGGCGCTGACGCAGAAGCGTCTGGCGGCCGTCATGGCCGAGCTCAAGAAGGCGAAGGTGTCGGGCGTCGTCGACTGCCCGATTACGATCGAGCACGAGGACGACACGGTCAAGGCGCTCGCGTGGGCGCGCAAGGAAGGCGTCAACGCCTGCTGCATGTTCCTCGGCAACTTCGGTCCGGAAGGTCCCACGACGCTCTTCGTCGAGAAGATGCAGGTGCCGACGATGATGATTGCGTTCCGCGAGGAGAACAAGGCGGTGCTCGCGAGCGACCGCGGCGATGCGCTCTGCGGCGTGCTGAACTTCAGCTATAACTGCGGCCTGCGCCGTCTCAAGGTCTACATCCCCGAGTACCCGAACGTGGATGCGAAGGGTGCGGTCGCGGAGATCAAGGACTTCATCAAGATCGCGCGCGTCGTCAACGGCGTCAAGAACCTCAAGGTGTTCGGCTTCGGTCCGCGTCCCGAGGACTTCCTCGCCTGCAACGCGCCGATCCAGCCGCTCTTCGACCTCGGCGTCAACGTCCAGGAAAACTCCGAGCTCGACCTCTTCGAGCACTTCCACAAGATGGCGTCGCGCACGTCCGAGATCGATGCGATCGTGAAGGACATGCAGAAGGAGCTTGGCAAGAACTGTCCGTATCCGGATCTCCTCCCGCAGCTCGCGCAGTTCGAGCTTGCGCTCATGGACTGGTACGAGAACAAGCGCGGTGCGGCCGAGTACGCGGTCTTCGCGGACAAGTGCTGGCCGGCCTTCCAGACGTCGTTCCATTTCGTTCCGTGCTACGTCAACTCGCGTCTCACGGGCCGCGGCATTCCGGTCGCATGCGAGGTCGACATGTACGGTGCGGTGTCCGAGTACATGCTCGAGTGCGCGACGGAGAAGCCGGCGACGCTTCTGGACATCAACAACTCGGTGCCGGACGACATCCTGCCGAAGGGCATCAAGCTCGGCGGTGCGGAGAAGCGCGACCTCTACATGGGCTTCCACTGCGGCAACACCTGCTCGAAGTGCCTCAAGAACTGCGGCATGAAGTACCAGCTCATCATGAACCGCGGCCTCGAGGGCGGCGGCAAGCCGGTCATCTCGCGCGGCACGATGGAAGGCCAGATCAAGCCGAGCGACACGACGATGTTCCGTCTGCAGTCGAACAGCGAGGGCCATCTCGTCTCGTATATCGCGCACGGCCAGTTCCTGGACGTCAACCCGCATTCCTTCGGCTCGATCGGCGTCGCGGCGATCCCGGGCTTCGCCCGCTTCTACCGCCACGTCCTCGTCGCCAAGCGCTTCCCGCATCACGGTGCGTTCGGCTTCGAGAAGGTCGGCAAGGTGATGTTCGAGTCGTTGAAGCTCCTGGGCGTCGATGACATCAACACGCCGTTGCCTGCGGGCCAGCTTTACGCGGGCGAGAATCCGTTCGCACTCTAAGGGAGACCGCCCATGTACACGCTTGGCATCGATTCGTCCACCCAGAGCATCAAGGCGCTCGTCTACGACAGCGATGCCGGGCGTGTCGTGACGACCATCTCGGTCAATTTCGGCAAGGAACTCCCGGAGTACAACTGTCCGGACGGCTTCCTGCCGAATGACAATGTCCTGGTGCGCCAGGCCGACCCGCGGCTTTGGGTCGCGGGACTGGAGAATGTGTTGGAGAAACTCCAGGCCGCCTTTGACACGTCGAAGATCGCCGCGATCGGCGGTGACGGCCAGCAGCACGGCAGCGTGTACCTGAGCGAACCCTATTGCGGGGGCGAGGGCGCCCCCGCTCCGAAGTTCTCGCGGCTCGTTTCGCCGATCTGGATGGATTCGTCGACGGGGGCGGAGGTTGCGGAACTGAATGCGAAGTTCCCGGACATGGCGGCGCGGACGGGGTCTCCGGCGATCGAGCGTTTTACGGGGCCGCAGATCATGAAGTTCGCGAAAGACGATCCGGCGGCGTGGGCGGATACGGCGCGCGTGCATCTCGTCTCGTCCTTCCTCTGCTCGCTGCTGGCGGGCGAAGACGCGCCGATCGACATCGGCGACGGGGCGGGGATGAATCTTCTCAATCTCAAGACGATGTCCTGGGACTCGGAAATCTGCGCGGCGGTCGCGCCGGGACTGGCGGAAAAGTTGCCGCGAGTGGCGTTGCCGGGCGAACGAACGACGCTCGGGCTCGCGCCGTATTTCGAGAAGTTCGGTTTCAAGTCGGGCATTCCCGTCGTGCCGTTTACGGGCGACAATCCCGCGTCCCTCGTGGGCACGGGGGCGGACAAGCCCGGCGTCGCGGTCGTTTCGCTTGGGACGAGCGACGTGTTTTTTGCGGCGATGGACCGCTTCCAGGTCGATCCCGACGGGTGCGGACACGTCTTCGGCAATCCGTCCGGCGGCTGCATGAGCCTTGCCTGCGTGAAGAACGGCTCGCTGGCCCGCGAGAAGGTTCGCGCCCTGGTCGGCTGCGACTACGCCTTCTTTGACGAAGGTGCGTTCGCCGAACTGCCGGGCGCGACCCTTCGGGCCTTCCCGTATTTCGAGGAGGAGATCACGCCGAAGCATCCGGCGACGGGCATCGAGGCCGCCTTTGACTGGGAGAAGGCGAGCGCGGCCGAGAAGGTCGTGTCCGTCATCCGCGGGCAGGTGCTCAACCTGTTCGAGCGCACGCGCTGGATCGGTGCGTTCGACACAATCCGCGTGACGGGCGGCGCGAGTCGCTCGAAGGGCATTCGCGAGACGATTGCGGAGGTTTTCGGCGCGAAGGTCGAGACGCTCGACGTGCCCGATTCCGCCGCGCTCGGCGGGGCGATCCTGGCCGCGCGGGGCGGATTGAAGATGTAAGATGCAGAATGTCAAATGAAGAATGAAATAAGGAGTTGCATATGGTGAAGATGATGAGCGTGTGTGCGATGGGTGCCGTTGCGGCGGCGGGCTGCTCGTGCGACCGTGCGGCGAAGGACTTCGGCACGACGAAGTACGGCGAGGCGGCGCACCTCTATGTCCTGGAGGGCAAGGGCGGCCTCAAGATGGAGGTCACGGACTACGGCGGGCGCGTGAACCGCCTGTGGGTGCCGGACGCGAAGGGCGAGCTCGTGGACGTGACGATCGGCTTCGATTCGCCGGCGGGCTGGGAGACGACGGACAGCTATTTCGGCGCGATCATCGGCCGCTACGGCAACCGCATCGCGAACGGCACGTTCACGCTCGAGGGCAAGACTTACACGCTCGCGCAGAATGACGCCGACCACCACGCGAACCTGCACGGCGGCAAGCGCGGCTGGGACGGCTATGTCTGGGACGCGAAGCCGTTCACGAAGGGTGACGACGTCGGCATCGTGTTCTCGCGCGTTTCGCCGGACGGCGAGGAGGGCTTCCCGGGGACGGTGAAGGCCACGGTCACCTACACGATCACGCCGGAGAACGTCTGGCGCATCGAGTACGAGGGCACGACGGACAAGACGACGCCGCTCAATATGACGCAGCACGTCTACTTCAACCTCGACGGCTCCGATACGATCCTCGACCAGGAGCTGCAGATCGCGGCGTCGAAGTACTCGCCCGTGAACGCCGACCTCGCGCCGGTCGGTCCGGCGGCGGACGTCGCGGGCACGCCGTTCGACTTCCGCACGTTCCAGGTCATCGGTGCGCGCATCGACGATCCCGACACGGTCCTGCAGTACGGTCCCGGCTACGACCACAACTGGGTGCTGGACGGTGCGGGTTTCCGCAAGGTCGCGGAGATGCGCGGCAAGACGCGGGCGATGGAGGTCTGGACGGACCAGATCGGCCTGCAGTTCTATGCGGGCAACTTCATCAAGGACAGCTGGAAGATGAAGGACGCTCGTCCGATGAAGCGCCGCGGCTATCTCGCGCTCGAGACGCAGCACTTCCCGAACACGCCGAACCGTCCCGATTTCCCGACGACGAACCTGAAGCCGGGCGAAACCTACAGGACGGTCACCGAGTACCGTTTCAAGACGCGCTGAGAAAGGAATCCGCAGCATGAAGAAGTTCATTGAATCTGGCAAGGCCGTCATGGGCATCGAGTTCGGCTCGACGCGCATCAAGGCGGTGCTGATTGACGAGAAGTACCAGGTTGTCGCGCAGGGTGCGCACGACTGGGAGAACCAGCTCGTGGACGGTGTCTGGAGCTATTCGCTCGAGGCGATCGAGGCGGGTGTCCGGGACGCCTACGCGAAGTGCGCGGCGGACGTCGAGGCGAAGTACGGTGTGAAGCTGACGAAGCTCGCGGCGCTCGGCATCTCTGGCATGATGCACGGCTATCTGCCGTTCGATGCCGCTGGCAAGCTGCTGACGCCGTTCCGCACCTGGCGCAACGTGATGACGGCCCAGGCTGCTGCCGAGCTCTCCGAGCTTTTCAAGTTCAACGTGCCGCAGCGCTGGTCGGTGGCGCACTACACGCAGGCGATCCTCAACAAGGAGCCGCACGTGCCGGCGGTCCGCTGGCTGACGACGCTCGCGGGCTACGTGCATTACCGCCTTACGGGCGAGAACGTGATGGGCGTGGGCGAGGCGAGCGGCATGTTCCCGATCGATCCCGCGACGGGCACGTACAATGCGCGTATGATGAAGGCTTTCGAGGCGAAGTACGGTCCGCTCGAGTCGAAGCTTCCAGCGGTACTCAAGGCGGGTGAAAAGGCGGGCGTCCTCACGGACCGCGGCGCGGCGTGGCTCGATCCGACGGGGACATTGCAGGCGGGCGCGGTGATGGCGCCGCCGGAAGGCGACGCCGGCACGGGCATGGTCGCGACGAACGCGGTCGCGCCGAAGACGGGCAACGTCTCGGCCGGTACGTCGATCTTCGCGATGCTCGTACTCGAGAACGCGATGAAGGGCTACTATCCTGAGATTGACGTCGTGACGACGCCGACGGGTCACGAGGTCGCGATGGTGCACTGCAACAACTGCACAAACGAGATCAACGCGTGGATGCCGCTCTTCGGCAATGACTATCGTCGGTTCTTCCAGGCGTCGCTCCAGGGCGCGCCGGACTGCGGCGGCGTGGTGGTCGTGCCGTTCCTGTCGGGCGAGCCGGTCGCGGGCGTTGCGGACGCGATGCTCCGGGTCGTGCGCAAGCCGGGGGCGGACTTCACGTTCGAGAACTTCGCGCGCGCGCAGATCTATTCCGCGTTCGTCTCGCTCAAGCTCGGCATGGACATCCTCTCACGCGAGGGCGTGACGGTCGATAGCCTGATGGGCCACGGTGGCATCTTCAAGGACAAGGGTATCGCGCAGCAGTATCTCGCCGACGCGCTCAAGACGAGCGTCACGTGCATGACGACGGCCACAGAGGGCGGTCCGTGGGGCATGGCGGTCCTGGCCGCATTCGCAGCCAGGAATGAAGCATGTAAAATGAAGAATGTAAACTGCGTGGAATTGGAGGCCTTCCTTGCAAAGGAAGTCTTCGCGGGGGCGGCGAGCGAGACGCTCGCGCCGACGGTGGAAGGCATGGCGGGCTTCGACCGCTACGCGGCGAACTTCAAGGAGGCGATCCATGCTTGAGGCTCTGAAGCAAGACGTCTTCCGCGCGAACCAGCGCCTTGTTTCCTCCGGACTCGTGGTGCTGACCTGGGGCAACGCCTCCGGGTTCGATCCCGAGACGAAGCTCATGGTGATCAAGCCGAGCGGCGTCGACTACGACAGAATGACGGCGGATGACATGGTCGTCGTCGACCTGGACGGCAAGGTCGTCGAGGGCAAGCTCAGGCCCTCGAGCGACACGGCGACGCACATCGAATTCTACAGGAACTTCCCGGGCGTGAAGGGTGCCGTGCACACGCATTCGGTCGAGGCGACCGCGTGGGCGCAGGCGTGCCGCGAGATCCCCGCATACGGGACGACGCATGCGGATACGTTCCACGGACCGGTGCCGGTGACGCGCACGCTCACCGAGCAGGAGGTGAACGAGGCCTACGAGCTCAACACGGGCAAGGTCATCGTCGAGCGGTTCAAGGACCTCGAGCCGATGGCGGTGCCGGGCGTCCTGGTTGCGGGTCATGCGCCGTTCACCTGGGGGAAGGATCCCCAGGATGCGGTCGATCACGCGATTGCGCTTGAGGCCATCGCCAAGATGGCGCGCCTCACGGAGGAGATCCACGCTGCACACGCGGCGCCCGGCCTCACGCCCTATGTCGGCGAGAAGCACTATCAGCGCAAGCATGGCAAGAACGCCTATTACGGACAAAACTAACATCACGGAGAAAAAGATCATGGCTATGAAGGATTACGAATTCTGGTTTGTTGTCGGTTCCCAGTTCTTGTACGGACCTGAGGTGCTCGCGACCGTGTCGAAGCGCGCGGAGGAGATGTGCGCGAAGATGAACAAGGGCGGGAAGCTCCCGTGCCGGATTGTCTACAAGACGACGGTCAAGACGTCCGAGGATGCAACGGACACCATCATCGCGGCGAATGCGGACCCGACCTGCGCCGGTATCATCACGTGGTGCCACACCTTCTCGCCGTCGAAGATGTGGTTGACGGGACTCAAGCTTCTGCAGAAGCCGTACTGCCATTTCGCGACGCAGTACAACCGTGAAATCCCGGACACGGAGATCGACATGGACTTCATGAACCTCAACCAGGCCGCGCACGGCGACCGCGAACACGGGTTCATCGCCGCGCGTCTCCGGACGCCGCGCAAGGTGATCGCGGGCTACTGGCAGGATGCTCCGGTGCAGGCACGTCTCGGCGACTGGATGCGCGTCGCAGTGGGCGTTGCGGTCTCGAAGTCCCTCAAGGTCATGCGCTACGGCGACAACATGCGCAACGTCGCGGTCACCGAGGGTGATAAGATCCTCGTCCAGGAGAAGCTGGGCTGGCAGGTCAACACCTGGCCGGTCGGGAAGCTCGTCGAATACATCAACGCGGTGACGGACAAGGAAGTCGACGCGCTGATGGCCGAGTACAAGAAGCTCTACACCTTCAACACGAAGAATCTTGCGTCCGTCCGCTACCAGGCGAAGGAGGAGATCGCGATGAAGAAGATGCTCGACGCGGAAGGCTGCCGGGCCTTCACGAACACCTTCGAGGACCTCTACGGCATGGAGCAGCTCCCGGGCCTCGCCTCGCAGCGCCTGATGGCGCAGGGCTACGGCTATGGTGGCGAAGGCGACTGGAAGGTCTCCGCCATGACGGCGGTCATCAAGGCGATGGCCGAAGGCAAGAAGGGCGGCACGGCGTTCATGGAGGACTACACCTACCATCTCGCCAAGGGCAAGGAGTACTCGCTCGGCGCGCACATGCTTGAGGTCTGCCCCACGGTGGCGGCCGGTAAGCCGAAGATTGAGGTGCATCCGCTCGGTATCGGCGGCAAGGCCGATCCGGCGCGTCTCGTCTTCGAGGGTCGCGCGGGCAAGGCGATCGTCGTCTCGCTCGTGGACATGGGTGGACGCTTGCGGATGATCGTGCAGGATATCGAGTGCATCAAGCCGATCATGAAGATGCCGAATCTCCCCGTGGCCCGCGTGATGTGGCGCGCGATGCCCGATCTGACGACGGGCGTGGAGTGCTGGGTGACCGCAGGTGGTGCGCACCATACGACGCTGACCTATGATGTGACGGCCGAACAGATGCGCGATTTCGCGCGGATCATGGGACTCGAGTTCGTTCACATCACGAAGGAGACGACGGTGGAGGGACTCGAGCACGAACTCTTCCTCAACGACCTGGCGTGGAAGCTCCGCTAAGGGGCGATTGATTCCGGTTGATTCGCTCTCAGGTCTCTCGCGTGCGCCACGCGCGCATCGAGAGGCCTGTTCGTGCTTTAAACCTATGTGAAGGTCGCGATCCGCTGGCCAGTCTCTCCGATTGGATGAAGCCAATATCGTGCGTCTGCGAACGACATAGGACGTATGGAGCGGACGGGGTAGAGCCGGGGGACGCGCCTTGAAAGTTCAGTCAGGAACTTGGGAGGCCTCGCAAGAATGCACCGAAGAGCGGAGCTCGAAGGGAACCTTCGGCGCAAGCCGAACCCGAAGGGTGCGCAAGCGGGTGCGCGAAAGCGAAGCGAGGAGTCGGACGAGGCCATAAGAGCGGGGAAGCTGGGTAATGCCCGTGGATGCGAAGGGCCTTTGCGTGTAAAAGGGGTGTTTCAAACGAAAGAGCGGAAACCAGATTGATTGAGAAATCCTATATGGACGAGGAGATCGCGGCGATTGCGCAAAAGCACAAGATGCCGCGCTATCCGAAGATTGCGCTCTTGGGCGGAGGTGCGGGCGTTCCCCACGGGGCGTCCCGCTCTACTCTACACCCTTCACACCCTGAGTCTCTGTGATAAAATCCGCTCTTCACCTTCACCTTTAATCTTCACCTAAAATCGATAACTGGCAACATTGGCAACTTGCAACACTATCACATTGGCAGCACTGTTACAGCGTTTCTAACGAATGAGGGTTGAGGAGGAAGTCGATAAGGCTGATGTGGCAAATTCCGTCATTGTCGCGATAGGTGGCAGAAAGCTGCCCGTCGATTACGACCTTTTTGAAACTGTCTCCGGTATGTTTGAGCGAGAATGTCTCCTGCGCCATCTTTTCATCGTCAGGAATCATCCATGCCGACTGGATATAAATACGCTCGTAGCCGCGGTTGACAACAAAATCAATTTCATGAGTGCTGCGGATTGTCGTGCCTTGCGGACGGGAGAAACTTTCAAGATGTCCAACATCGACGTCATACCCGCGTCTTGTCAATTCGTTGAAGATGACATTTTCCATCAAATGGGTACTTTCGCTCTGGCGTTGAGCGATATGGATGTTTCTGATGCCTGTATCCGCCGCATAATATTTGGAAGGTGAGTCAAAGTAGCGTTTCCCTTTCACGTCGTATCGTTTTGCCTTTTGTATCAAGAAAGAATCTTCAATGAAATCAAGATAGTTTGCCACCGTGACGTGGTTGGTTGGGATCCTCATTGTGGTTGTGACAGTATTGGCAAGTTTGCTTGGATTTACAAGTCCGCCTATCCCGCTCATTATGACATCGGCAAGCGCTTTCAATACCGCATCATTCTTGATTTTGTTTCTGTTGATGATGTCTTGAAGATAGATTGTTTCGTAAAGATGCTTTAGATATTCACGTTTCTCATCGGGTGTTTCCATTAAAACGCATTCAGGAAGCCCTCCGAACAGAAAATAATCCATAAGTGCGGAACTACGTTCTGTAGATGCTGGAACTGTCGATAAATATTCTCTAAAGGAAAGCGGTGTTATATGGATGATTTCACTTCTCCCTCTAAATTGCGTCGCGATGTCTTTTGAAAGCATCTTGGCGTTGGATCCTGTTACATATGTAATGACATTCGGGGTATTTAAAAGGCCATTGAGCACATCATAGAATGTAACATAGCAATCATTACGGTCGTCAGGATGAACTCTGGCGAGATCAATTCCATCTGGCAAAACTTTCTTCACAAGCTGGATTTCGTCAAGGAGAACATATACACTTTGTCCATCATGCGGGATGAGTTTTCTGATGTGCTCTCCAAGAACAATCGGATCGCGTAGCGAGATCGATTCATCCTTTTCAAGATCAATGGCGATAATATGCGAATCATCAATTCCTTTTTGACGTAAATAATTGCGGAAAATAGTAAATAGAAGGTAACTTTTCCCGCATCGCCTAATGCCCGTAATAAACTTCACTAGGTGATGGTTTTGTGATTGGATTAACTTATCAAGAATTTCTTCACGCTCTATGTTCATCTCATCATCTTTCTGATTGTGTGTCTGTCACAGAAATTTAAAGTGACATGATTATATCACATCTTCTTCTCAATGACAATTGGGAAATATTCAATTATCAATGTGGAAGAGTTAGTTGGAGTTTAGAGCTTTTCCGCATAGAATTCCCATTTTCTTTTTTAACACAGAGGCACGAAGGAAGAGAGGCACAGAGGCGGGGATGTGTACAAAGCTGGCACTTTGTGCCTTTGAGTCTCTGTGATAAAAATCCACACTTCACCATCACCTTTAATCTTCAGCTAACCCTAAATTCGGGTACGCCAAGACAAGCTTGGCAGAACTTGTTAGATGAAAGGAGCTAATCTCATATAGATATCGAAATGTGAGTAGGAAGATAAGCCGTGCGGAAGGCGACTGACGTG
>CAMAHK010000053.1 GCA_945834475.1 uncultured Verrucomicrobiota bacterium | reverse complement strand
GTTCCGCTTCCGATTCCGGCGAGCGTCTGGGGGATGGCGATTCTCTTTGCGTGCCTGCTGACCGGCGTCGTCAGGCCGGAACACGTCAGGGAGACGGGACACTTCCTCCTCGCCGTCATGCCCGTGATGTTTATTCCCGCCGGCGTCGGCCTCATGGCGTCGTGGGGCGTCCTCCGTCCGTCGCTCCTGCCCGTCGCCGTCATTACGCTCGTGAGCCTCGTGACGGTGCTCGCGGTCACGGGACTCACGGCCCAGTACCTGATCGGACGGAAGGGACGCCGCCGCCATGGATGACTTCTTTCGCGAGTCGCTTTACGCCGGCGTCGTGCTGAGCCTGGGGACCTACGGACTCGGCCTCGTGCTGAAGCGCAGGCTGAAGCTCGGCGTCTTCAATCCGCTCCTCGTCTCGATCGCCCTCACGATCGCCGTCCTTGCGTCCTGCGGCGTGAGCTACGAAGCTTACGCGTCGGGCGCGCGGTACCTGAGCTGGCTGCTCACGCCGGCGACGGTCTGCCTGGCGATTCCGCTCTACGAGAAGCGCGAGGCGCTCGTCCGCAACGCGCGCGCGATCCTGCTCGCCCTGACGGCCGGGGCGGTGACGGGCGGCCTCACCGTCCTCGCGCTTGCGGCGCTGCTGCGGCTCGACCACTGCCTGTACGTGACGCTCCTGCCGAAGTCGATCACGACGGCGATCGGGATGGGCGTCGCGGAGGAGCTGGACGGACACGTCACGATTGCGGTCGCGGTCATCGTCGTCACCGGCGTCCTCGGCAACGTCCTCGGCGTCGCGCTCTGCCGCCTCTTCCGCATCAGGCATCCCGTCGCGAAGGGTCTCGCCTTCGGCGCCTCGTCCCATGCGATCGGCACGACGAAGGCGATGGAGCTCGGCGAGGTCGAGGGCGCGATGAGCGGACTCGCCATCGCCGTCTCCGGCGTCATCACCGTGATTATCGCTCCGCTATTCGCCAGACTCTTCTAAGGAATAAGAAATGAAAAGACATCTGATCGAAACCGTCGCCGGCGGCAAGAGGTAAGGAAGAAAATATGAGACCGTACAAGTTCAAACCGTTTCTCAAGGAGACGATCTGGGGCGGCGATCAGCTGGCCGCGTTCAAGGGTGTTGAGACCGCGATGACGCAAATCGGCGAGAGCTGGGAGTTGTCCGGCGTGAAGGGACATGAAAGCGTCGTCGTCCCCAATGGCGTTGACGAAGACGATGTCGGGCTGACGTTGCCGGCGCTCATCGAAAAATACGGGAGCGCGCTTGTCGGCGAGGCGGTCTACGCGCGTTTTGGCGTGGAGTTTCCGTTGCTCGTCAAATTCATCGACGCGAAGCAGGACCTGTCCGTCCAGGTGCATCCCGACGATGCGCTCGCCGCCCGGCGTCATGGCTGCCGCGGCAAGACGGAAATGTGGTACATCCTGAAGACCGCGCCGGGGGCGAAGATCTATGCGGGACTGCGCAAGACGCTGACGCCCGAGGACTATGCGCGGCTGGTGACGTCCGAGGCGCAGCCGAATCCGATTCAGGACGCGCTGGCGACGTATGAGTCTCATCCCGGCGACCTGTACTTCCTGCCGGCGGGCCGACTGCACGCGATTGGCGCGGGCAATCTGCTGGCCGAGATCCAGGAGACGAGCGACATCACTTACCGCGTTTATGATTTCGGCCGTCGTGATGCGAACGGCAACACGCGCGAGCTGCACACGGAGCTTGCGAAGGATGCGATCGACTACACGGTTCTGCCCGACTATCGCGCGAGTTACGATGCGACGAAGGCCGAGGCGGACCTGGTCCGTTGCGAGCATTTCACGGTGAAGCGCCTGACCGTTGACGGCGAGACGTCCCTGCCCTCGCCCGGCGATACGTTCGTGATCGTTGTCTGTCTTGACGGCGCGGCAACCGTGAACGGCGTTGCCGTCCGTCGCGGCGAGACGCTGCTCGTGCCCGCCGCCGACAACACCCTCTCGCTCGTCGGCACGGCGACCTTCCTGACCGCCACGGCCTGAGGGTTAGTCGGCTGCCCTCAGGCCGTCGAGGAACCGTCGGGCGACCCGGAGGTCTGTCGTGAGTTCGGGATGCCAGGCGAATGCGGTCAGGTTTTTGTAACGGACGCCCGTGGGGCGTCCGTTATACGTTGAGAGAATCTCGACCTCGGGGCCGACATCTTCGATTCCCGGGGCGCGGATGAAGGCCTGCGGCACGTTGTCGTCCGGTCCGATGGGACCGCGACAGGCAAAGCTGCCGAGCTGGCGTCCGTAGGCGTTGCGGCGCACGGTGACGGGCAGGACGCCGAACCAGACGGTCGGATCGTCGACGAGCCTCTCGGCGAGCAGGATGAGTCCCGCGCACGTCGCGAAGACGGGCAGTCCCGCCAGGATCTTTGCGCGTAAAGGCGCGAAGAGTCCGAGCTCGCGGAGGAGCTTTCCCTGGACGGTCGACTCGCCGCCCGGGAGAACGAGCGCGTCCATCGGACGCTTGAGATCGGCAAGTTGCCGAATCTCAAACGTCTCCGCTCCCGCCGAGCGAAACATCGTTGCTTGCTCGGCAAACGCGCCTTGGATAGATAGAATTCCAATCACTATTTCCCCCGCTCCTCCATGATTGTCTGGATTTCATCGGCGTTGATGCCGACCATCGCTTCGCCGAGATTGGCGGAGAGTTCGGCGATGAGCTTCGCGTCCTGCCAGTTCGTGACGGCCTTGACGATCGCGGCGGCGCGCTTCGCGGGATCGCCGCTCTTGAAGATGCCCGAGCCGACGAAGACGCCTTCCGCGCCGAGTTCCATCATGAGCGCCGCGTCGGCCGGCGTCGCGACACCGCCCGCGGCGAAGTTGACGACGGGGAGCTTGCCGTTCGCGTGGACGTATTCGACGAGCGCGAGCGGGGCGGCGAGCTGCTTGGCGGCTTCAAAGAGTTCGTCGGGACGGAGGAACTGGATGCGGCGGATTTCCGACTGCATCTTGCGCATGTGGCGGACGGCCTGGACGACGTCACCCGTGCCCGGTTCGCCCTTGGTGCGGATCATCGACGCACCTTCGCCGATGCGGCGGAGGGCTTCGCCGAGGTCACGTGCGCCGCAGACGAAGGGGACGTCGAAGGCGTTCTTGTCGATGTGGTAGAGGTCGTCCGCCGGGGAGAGAACTTCGCTTTCGTCGATGTAGTCGATCTCGATCGCCTGAAGAACACGCGCCTCGGCGATGTGTCCGATGCGGCACTTCGCCATCACTGGAATCGACACGGCCTCCTGAATGCCGCGGATCATCGCGGGATCGCTCATCCGCGAGACGCCGCCTGCCGCGCGAATATCAGCGGGGATGCGTTCGAGGGCCATGACGGCGCAGGCACCCGCATCTTCGGCGATCTTGGCCTGTTCGGGGGTCGTGACGTCCATGATGACGCCGCCCTTGAGCATCTGGGCGAGGTTGCGGTTGAGTTCGGCACGGTTTTCGGACATGAGATTTTCTCCTTTCGTTACTGACGCGGAATATGATAAAATTTTTTTTGGTTTGTCGAAAGGGTCAGTTCGCGACAAAATCATAAGACCAGATGAAGAGTTACGAAAAAGTTCACGACCGGTTGAGGGACGCGATTGTCTCGGGGGCGTATGCCTTCGGGACGCGTCTGCCGTCCAAGCGCGAGACGGCGCGCGAGACGGGCGCGAGCCTCGTCACGGTCGAGCACGCGTATGCGATTCTCTGTGAGGAAGGGTATGCCGAGGCGCGCGAACGGAGCGGCTATTTCGTCTGCTATCGCGAAAGCGATGCGACACCCGTGCGGACGTGGTCCGTGCCGCGCGTAAAGCCGAACCGCCATCGTCTTCCGGCCGGCTTTCCGCTCAGCGTGTTGACGCGGACCTTGCGCGGCGTGTTGACGCGGTACGGCGAGCGGCTTCTCATCAAGTCGCCGAACCGTGGCACGAGCGAGCTTCGCGAGGCGATCGCGCGGTATCTCGTCCGCGCCCGCGGCTTCCGGGTGAATCCGGGGCAGATCGTCGTCGGCTCTGGCGCGGAATATCTCTATGGCCTCATCGCCCAGATGTTTCGCGGCGAAGCGATTGCCGTCGAGGATCCGAGTTACGCGCAGATCCGCGAAGTCTATCGGGCGCACGGTGTCACGGCCATGCCGCTCAGGCTGGGACCGACCGGCCTGGCGAGCGGAGACCTTGCGGCGACGCGGGCGGGGATTCTGCACGTGACGCCCTATCGGAGCTTCCCCAGCGGCGTGACGACCGATGCGTCGAAGCGTCACGAGTACGTCCGCTGGGCCGAGCGGCGGGGCGGACTGATCGTCGAGGACGACTTCGAGTCCGAGTTTGCGTCCGCCCGCGCCGGTGCCGAGACGCTTTACGCGATGGACGGCGGCAAGCGGGTGATCTATCTCAACACGTTCTCGAAGACAATCGCCCCCTCGTTGCGCATCGGCTACATGATCCTCCCGCGGCCGCTGATGCGGCTTTACGCCGAACGTGTCGGCTTTTATTCGTGCACGGTGCCGGTGCTTGACCAGTTCTTTCTCGCGGACTACTTGGAAAGCGGAGCTTTCGAGCGACATCTCGTCCGCCTGAGGCTTCTGAAAAAATGATGGCGACGCACGAAAAGAGAATTGGCTACGTCGGCTTTTCCGCGCAGCGTCTCGAGATGCTGCGGAATGGCTGGCTCCAGGCCCGCTACTACTCCGACGCCGATTCGACGCGGGTGAAGGACTTTCTCTCGTATGACGACGTCTACGAGGTGAATCCGTTTGAGGTGACGAGTCGTTTGCCAGCGCCTGTCCGTGAGGACACGGACTCGGATTGTAGCGAAGCGAAAATAGCCGAAGGCCGTACGGTGCATCTGCGGGAACTTCCGAAAGGCGCAGCACGGAAGGCCTATAAGGATTTGTTGCAGGAAGTCGTCGCGTTGCTCGATCTGAAGGACCTTCTGCCGCGGGCGTTCGTGTCGCTCTCGAATGGCGAGACGCGGCGCGTGATGCTGGCGCGGGAACTGCTGAAGGCGCCGGACGTGCTGGAGATGGACGATCCGTACAACGGACTCGATCCCGAGCAGTGCGCGAAACTGACGGCGATCATCGCCGCGCTCCGTACGCGCGGCGTCGAAGTCGTGGTGCGCGGAGATATGGTGGCAGAGTCCGTTCCGGCGCGACAGGAGTGTCGCGCCCCCGTTGCTTGGTTCGCTAGACGAGAGGGATTGGCAGACAACGGGGACGCGACACTCTTGTCGCGTCGTAAGCGTTTCGGCAGCAAGCCGGAACGCGCCAAAGTCTCGCGGACGCGCAGCGTCGCGCCCGCTGTCGTCTCCTTCAACGACATCACCGTCAAGTACGGGCGGCGCACGCTTTACAAACACTTCTCGTGGACGATACGTGAAGGGGAGCGCTGGGTCTTGCGCGGGCGTAACGGCTCGGGGAAGACGACGCTGATGGCGCTGATCACCGGGGATAGTCCCCTCGCGTATGGACTCAATGTGGCTGTCTTCGGAAAGAATCGCGACATTGGCTGTGATCTTCATGCGATGCGGAAGAAAATCGCGATGGTGAGTCCCGAAA
The DNA here is from genome assembly GCA_945834475.1 of uncultured Verrucomicrobiota bacterium. Classification (GTDB taxonomy): domain Bacteria; phylum Verrucomicrobiota; class Kiritimatiellia; order RFP12; family UBA1067; genus UBA1067. Next base: position 13,657 of record CAMAHK010000053.1, on the reverse strand, counting down.
TGCAGGCGTATCTCGGTCAGGATCCCGAGACGCTCCTCGCGGCGGCGCTCAAGAAGAAGCCGAAGCTCCTCATTCTCGACGAGCCGTGCATGAATCTCGACCTGAAGGCGGCGAAGAAGCTCTGCGCGACGGTGTCCGCGTATCTGAAGGCGCATCCGAAGATGACGGCGATCTGCATCGCGCACCGTCCGGAGCACGTGCCGGCGGGCTTTGACCGGGAATTGAATTTAGACACACGAAAGGAAAGTTGATATGATGAGAGTGATGTTTGGCGTTGCCGCGCTGGCGGCGCTGGTGGGGTGCTCGGACAAATTTGGTGCACGCGTTCCCGCGCTAGAGGCGTCCGCCTGGGATGCGAGCGTCTGGATTTCGGTCAAGGATGCGCCCGTCTTCAATGGAAAGGTGCAAGATGGTGCGCGGGCGGCGGATGGCACGAGCTGGTTCGTCTCGACGATTACGAACGCCGCGGATGTCGCGTCCGTCAAATGGATGACGACGGCGCTCGGCGTCTACGAAATCTATGCGAACGGCAAGCGCGTCGGACAGCCGGGCACGGATGTTCTCAAGCCGGGCTTCACGGACGTCCGGAAGACGCGTCGTTCGTTCACCTACGATGTCACGGACATGCTCGCGACGAATGTCACCGAGGTCAACACGTTTGCGGCAGAAGTCTCCGCCGGCTGGTGGCGCGACAAGATCGTCAACTTCTACGGCAAGAAGAGCGCCTTCCGCGGCGTGTTGGAGTATACGTATAAGGACGGCACAAAGAAGCTCATCGGCACGGATACGACGCACTGGCGCGCGGGCCTTGGCGGTAGCGTCCTTCACGCCGCGATCTTCGACGGCGAGATTCAGGATGGCCGCATTGAGAATCCCTACTGCGGTTCACCTGATTTCACTGCGCCTGAAGTCAACACGGAGTTCAAGGGTGAGATTCTGCCGAGCGAAGGCGGCGAGATTTGCGCACGTCTCGATAAGGTGTTTGATCTTGAGGAGCGTGCCGAGTTGCAGCCGCGTGAGATTTACGTCTGGGAAGGCGTCGAGGGTGCAACGTCCAATGTCTACGGGCGCGTCGTGCGTAAGTGGACGCTGACGGACGAAGAGCTGCAGGCTCGCAAGAAGGGCTTGCCGAATCTTGCGCCGGGAGAGAGGATGGTCATTGACTTCGGTCAGAACTGCGCAGCCGTTCCGGTGTTGCTCGTCAAAGCCCAAGCCGGAACGATTGTCACGGTATTGCCGGCGGAGATGCTCAATGACGGCAATGGTGAGAAGAGCCGCGGAAATGACGGTCCCGCCGGGAGCGTCTACCGCGAAAACCTGCGCATCCCGCAGGAGGGCATGCGCTTCGTCTATACCTGCAAGGGGGGTGAGGACAAGGATGGTAAGCCGGAGGCGGCTTATCCGCGCTTCACGTTCTTCGGCTATCGCTATCTCTCGATCACCGTTTCGCGGCCGTCTGAACTGTTTGCGCTGTCGGTGCCGGTGACGTCGATTGCCGAGAAGATGGAGATCGGTACGCTCGTGACGGGCGACAAGGATGTCAACCGACTCATCAAGAACGCCTATTGGGGACAGCTCTCGAACTACCTCTCGGTGCCGACGGACTGTCCGCAGCGCAACGAGCGTCTCGGCTGGTCGGCCGATACTCAGGTCTTCTGCGAGGCGGGCTCGTATCTTGCCGATACGCGCGACTTCTTCCGCAAGTGGACGCGCGACTTGCGCGACAGCCGTTGTTCCGATGGCGGCTATCCTTCGGTCGCGCCGTACGGGCAGTACGGCAACGAGACGTTCAATGTCGGCTGGGCCGATGTTGGTGTGGTCGTGCCGTATACGATCTGGCGTCAGTTTGGTGACAGGCAGATGCTGGAGGAGAACTTTGCGGCGATGTCGAAGTACGTGCGCAAGCTGGACGAGACGAAATACGACTTCGAAGGAAAGATCGGCTACATCTATGCGGACTGGTTGTCGTTCGAGACCTTCGAGACGTGCGGCAATTCCTTTGGTGGCTGGGGAAAATGGAAGAACGATCCTGATGCGATGAATTATCGTCGCTATCTGGCGGCTTCGTACTGGCTTTACGACGCGCGGCTGATGGTCGAGATGTCCGAAGCGCTCGGGAAGAAAGAGGAGGCGGCGTTCTTTCGGGCCAGTGCCGCGCGGGCTCTCGCCTACATCCGCGAGAAATTCGTCGAGTCGGACGGTCTACTTCTTAAGCCGATGCGTCATCTGCAGACGGCATGCGTCTTCGCGCTCAAGCTCGGGATTCTCGAGCCGTCCGCGGCTGCGGCGACGAAGGGCATTCTTCTCAAGTCCATTGCAGACCACGACGGTTGCCTGCAGACGGGCTTTCTCGGGACGGCGTGGATCTGCGACGCGCTGACGCAGGCGGGCGAGACGCAGGCGGCCTATTCGCTGCTCCTCAACCACAAGCATCCGGGCTGGCTCTATTCCGTCGATCAGGGCGCGACGACCGTCTGGGAACGCTGGAACAGCTACACGAAGGAGAAGGGCTTCGGTCCGGTCGGCATGAACAGCTTCAACCACTACGCCTACGGGTGTGTCGTCGCGTGGATCTTCCGTGTTGCGGCCGGCATCGCGCCGCTGGAGCCCGGCTACAAGAAGATCCGTCTCGCGCCGCAGCCGGACCGTCGTCTCGGTTCGATCGACGCGACCTACAAGTCCGCCGCCGGTACGATCAAGAGCGCGTGGCGGTACGAGGGCGAGAAGTGGATCTGGAACTTCACAATCCCCGAAAGAACGACCGCCGAGGTCCTGCTCCCGAACGCCAAGAAGCCGACGGTTTACACCGCCGGAACCTACGAAGTCGCGCAGTGAGGACCGATCGTGCGCAAGGGCGACCACTTCGAATTCGACGGAGAGGAACGGTGAAGACTATGAAGAGACATCTGATCGGTATTGGCGGCGTCGGCATGAGTGCGCTTGCAACGGCGCTCGTGCGGTTCGGGGACGAGGTGACCGGGGCGGACCGTACGCTCGGGACGCCGAACATCGCTTTTCTGGAGTCGCTGGGCGTGAAGGTCTTCCCCGACGATGGCAGCGGTGTCGACGCGACGACGGACGAAGTGATCGTCTCGACGGCGATCGAGGAGACAAATTCGGGGCTCGTGAAGGCGAGGGAACTCGGCATTCCCGTCACGCATCGCGCGAAGGCGCTCGCCCGCACGCTCAAAGACTACGATCTTGTCGCCGTCGTCGGCACGTGCGGCAAGTCGACGGTGACGGCGATGCTCGGACATGTCCTCGCCGAATGCGGACTCGATCCGATGTGCGTCAATGGCGCGAACGTGCCGGGATGGGAAGGGGCCGTCCGCTTTGGCAAGGGACGCTATGCCGTCGCCGAGGTTGATGAGAGCGACAAGAGCCTCGTGGCCTTCAAGCCGTACGCGGCAGTCGTCACCAACGCCTCGGCCGACCACTACTCGAAAGAGGAGATGGACGAGGTCTTCGACGCCTTCATCAAGGACTTGCCCGGGCCGTTGGTGGACGGAAGGTCCGATTGCGACGCGACAGGAGTGTCGCGTCCCCTGTGTTCGGTCGACGCTTCCAACGGGGGCGCGACAGGAGTGTCGCGTCCCCATTGTTCGATCGACGCTTCCAACGGGGGCGCGACACTCTTGTCGCGCCGCATCGAAGAAGTTCCCACCTCCATTCCCGGCCGTCACAACCGCCAGAACGCCGCGATGGCCTTGCGCATGGCGCTCGCTCTCGGCTGCGACGAGACGAAGGCCCGCGAAGCGCTCCTCGATTTCCAAGGCGTCGAGCGCCGCCTGCAACGCTATGGGACGTGCGTTTACGACGATTACGCCCACAATCCCGAGAAGCTCCGCGCAATGTGGACCACCGTCGCCGAGTCCGTGGATGGCGGGATCTGCGTCGTCTGGCGTCCCCACGGCTATGCGCCCTTGCGCAAGATGCTGGATGCGCTCGCGCAGATGTTCGCCGAGACGATCCGTCTCTGCGACAAGCTCCTTCTTTTGCCCGTTTACGACGCCGGCGGCACGACCGATCGCTCGATCAACTCCGCCGCACTGATTGAGAAGCTGAAGGATCCGCCGTTCAACCTTCCGCCTTCGACCTTCGACCTCGTCCCTGATCTCGACGCGGCCTATGACTGGATGAAGGCGCACAAGGGCGACTACGCCGCTTTCGTGACCTGCGGCGCCCGCGACCCCGGTCTTCCGCTCCTCGCCCGTCGCCTCGCCGAAGCATAACCCCGTACCGCGGTGCGTCTCGCCCGCGGCGTGGTAACAGCCCCAATGAAAACAGTCAATCTCCACAGCATCCGCGCCGAAGTCGCCGCCACGTTTCTCGAGCGGGCGCGCGGACTGATCGGACATCGGCCCCTGTCCGCCGGGGAGGGCATGCTCATTCTCAAGTGCAATTGCATTCACACGTTCTTCATGAGCTTCCCGATTGACGCGACGTTCCTCGACAAGGACGACCGCATCGTCAAGGTCGTGCGCAACATCCGTCCCTGGCGATTCTGGGTCTGGGGTGGCTGGCGGGCGCGGAAAGTATTGGAAACGGCCGCATCGGGAACGGAGGGGGCGCGATGATATCGGTGCTTCTGGCTGAAGACGAACTGGCGCTCGCGAAGTCCCTCGCGCAGACGCTTGAGGCGGCTGGGATGGATGTCCGGCTGGCGCTCAACGGCGAGATTGCGCTTGGGCACTTCAAGCGCGAACGCCCGGACCTGGTGCTCCTCGATGTCATGATGCCGGTGATGGACGGTTATGAGACGTGTGCCGAGATCCGTAAGCTCGATCGCGACGTGCCGGTCATCTTCCTGACGGCGCTCGATTCCGATGCCGATCAGATTCGCGGACTCGAGGTCGGCGCTGACGACTATGTCGTGAAGACGACCTCGGACGAGGTCCTGCTCGCCCGGATCCGCAAGGCGCTCGAACGCATGGCTCGCCTGCGTCCTCTAAAGGCTCCCGAATCGATGACGCGAACGGAAGCGACAATCTACGGACTGCTCAAGTCGGCGGCGAATGGCTTTGTTTCCTACGACGAGATCAGAAGGGCTGTCTGTGGTGAAGGTTATACGCTTGACGAACATGCCATACGTGTCCACATCAGCAACATGCGTAAGAAACTGCCGGCTGGCGAATCGGTTGATGCGAAACGAGGGTTTGGCTTCAGACTGTCATGACCTGTCAGGGCCTCGTTTGTCGTGATGCCGGCCGAACGTTTCTTCTTGACGATATCTTGCCAATAAACTGCCGATGATTTGACCAATAAATCATCGTTTTCCCACGTCTCTCTTAGTGTCCCCAACGAAAGAAAGGAGCTAAGAGAAAATGTTGGCGAAATGTTTCAGTGGCGCGGTGAACGGCGTCGAGGCGCGAACGGTCGAGATCGAGGTCTTCTCGACGATCGGCACGTCGCAGTTTGCGATTGTGGGGCTTCCCGATACGGCGGTCAAGGAGGCGAAGGACCGCATTCCGACGGCGCTCAAGAACCAGGGGTTCAAGACGAAGCGCGAGTATGACGTGACGGTCAACCTAGCGCCGGCCGACGTGAAGAAGGAGGGGCCGATCTACGACCTGCCGATCGCGGTCGGGCTCTTGAAGGCGACGGGGCGGCTCAAGAACGAACGTCTCGACGAATATGCGCTTGTCGGCGAGCTTGCGCTTTCGGGCGAGGTTCGTCGTGTGCGCGGCATCCTGCCGATGGTGATGGAGATGCGGCGGATTGGGTGTCGCGCGATGCTCGTGCCGGCCGACAATGCGATCGAGGCGAGTGTCGTTTCGGGAATTGACGTGATTCCCGTACGCACCTTACGCGAGGCCTCAGAGTACTTGAACGGCGAGCGGACGATCGAGCCGCTTGTGACGGATCTGGCGGATCTCGTCGGGCGAAACCGTACGCATCTTGAGGACTTTGCTGACGTCAAGGGGCAGGATCTGGCGCGCCAAGCCATTGAAGTCGCGGTGGCCGGCGGCCATAACATCCTCATGATCGGATCGCCCGGCTCGGGCAAGACGATGCTCGCGCGGCGTGTGCCGACGATTCTACCGCCGCTCACGGTCGAAGAGGCGCTGGAAGTCTCGCGCATCCATTCGGTGGCGGGGCCCGAGAAGGGCGGCGGCATGTTCGTGACCGAGCGTCCGTTTCGCGCGCCGCACCACACGGTTTCGTCCATCGGCCTCTTGGGCGGCGGGGTTCATCCGCTCCCGGGCGAGGTTTCGCTCGCACATCGCGGCGTTCTCTTCCTCGACGAGTTCGCGGAGTTTCCGCGGCAGGTGCTCGAGGTCTTGCGTCAGCCGCTTGAAGACGGCCATGTTGGTGTCTCGCGTGCGGCGGCGGCCCATGACTATCCCTCGAAGTTCATGCTGATCGCGGCGATGAACCCGTGTCCGTGCGGGTACCACGGCGATTCGCGGCATGCGTGCCGCTGTTCGACGAAGTCGATCGTCAAGTACCAGAGCCGCGTGTCGGGTCCGCTCATCGACCGCATCGACATTCAGATCGAAGTCCCGGCGGTCGATCCGAAGGATCTGCCGGCGATGGAGCCGGGCGAGTCGAGCGCGGTCATTCGCGAGCGCGTGCTGGCGGCGCGGGCCATTCAGGCGGAGCGATATCGCGACATGCCGGGCGTTCGGACCAATGCCGAGGTGCGGAGCCGCGATCTTGCGGACGTCTGCAAGTTCACGGCGAAAGACAAGGAAAAGTTGATCGGTCTCATTGAGCGGCTCAATCTTTCCGCCCGCGCGTATGACAAGGTCCTGAAAGTCGCGCGAACCTATGCCGACCTGAGGGGCGCGGACGGCGTGAGCGATGACGACGTTAACAACGCCATCCTCTGCCGCCGCATGGACGACGAGGAAAGCACTTTCTGGGCCTGACGGGATTTGCAACACCAACAACAAACACAAAGGGAAAGGGAACAAGACCATGGATACACAAAGACCGGCAACAGAACCGAAGGAAGAGACACCTCAGCTGACGGCGTATCGTCCGCGGTTCGTCCTGTATCACGCCAATCCGAAAGGAACGGGCAGTGCGATCAAGCTGGAGCTGCATCCCGCGCATGACCGTACGGACGGATCGATCATGATGACGCTTGTCAATCAGATGACGATCGGCAATCGAATGGGGCCGAATCCGACCTATCCGCGCTTCGACTGGGAGAACCCGATTCGCGTCAAGCTCGACTTCAATGATCTCTGCCAGATCCTTCAGGTCTTCCGCGGCGAGTGCGAGTCCATCGCCGAGGGGAAGGGGCTCTACCACACGACCTCGACGGCGACGACGAAGATTCTCTTTCGTCACATCATCGATCCCGTGGCCGGCTATTCGCTCGAGGTCTACCGTACGCCTCGGAACGGCGGCGAAGACCAGCGGTCGCGCTTCCTCTTTTCGCCGGCCGAAGCCTGCGGCCTTACGGAGGCAATCGCCGACGTGATGGGCATCGTGGCCTTCGGAATTCCCGTTGTCATTCCGCATGACACGTCCGACTACGTGGCGCAGGAAAGGGCCGCCCGCAATGCCGCCGCGGCATAAGAGGGGCGGGAACCTCGGCGTCGATCACGGCGACTGGGGCGAAGACGTCGCGACGGAATTCCTCCGTCGCGCCGGCTTCGAAATCATCGAACGGAATCCGCATCCCGTGGCGGACGACCTCCGGTTGGAAATCGACATCATCGCCTGGGAGCGCAAGACCGACACGATGGTTTTCGTCGAGGTGAAGCAGCATGCGACGCTGTCGCCGTACGCGCGGCGCTTGAGAAGCGTGAACCGCCGAAAGCGCGAAAACCTGCGGCGGGCCTGCAACGCCTGGCGACGCATCAACAAGTGGCACGGGGCGTATCGCTTCGATGTCATTGAAATCTACGGGACGCCCGAGGGCGGGAGTCCGGTCATAGACCACATCGATCACGTGAAGCTGTTCGCGAGAAACGAACGCTTCGTCAAATGGAACTAACGAAAGGAGAAACAAGATGAACAAGCTGGTGGCAGATCTGGAAGCGGTGATGAAGACGATTCGCAAGGAATTCGGCGAGATGTCGATCTTGCGGCTGGGGGAAAAGACGGATGCGGCCGTGGAGGCGATTTCAACGGGAGCCTTCTCGCTCGATCTCGCGCTCGGCGTCGGGGGGCTCCCGAAGGGCCGCATCGTGGAGTGTTACGGGCACGAGTCGTCGGGCAAGACGACGCTTGCGCTTCATGTCATTGCAAACGCGCAGCAGGCGGGCGGAACGTGCGCCTTCATCGACGCGGAGCATGCGCTCGACCCCGGCTATGCGCGGAAGATCGGCGTTGATCTCGACGACCTCATCGTTTCGCAGCCGAACTCGGGCGAGGAGGCTCTTACGATCTGCCACGAGCTCGTCAAGTCGGGCGCGCTTGATGTCGTGGTCGTCGATTCTGTCGCGGCGCTGACACCGCAGGCGGAGATCGACGGGGAAATGGGCGATAGCCACGTCGGCCTACAGGCACGGCTCATGAGTCAGGCGATGCGCAAGCTGACGGCGACCCTCGCGCAGACGAAGACCCTCTGTATCTTCACGAACCAGGTGCGAGAGAAGATCGGTGTCATGTTCGGGAATCCCGAGACAACGCCCGGCGGCAAGGCTCTCAAGTTCTATGCGAGTTGCCGGCTGCAGGTCCAGCGCATCGGCGCGATTAAGTCTGCGGCTGGCGAAATCGTCGGTAACCGCACACGCGTCAAGGTCGTCAAGAACAAGGTTGCCGCTCCGTTCACCGAGGCCGAGTTTGACATTCTTTACGCCTGCGGCATTTCTTACGAGGGCTCGGTGTTGGATGCGGCGCTCGCCCGAGGTATCGTCGAGAAGCGCGGCAGCTGGCTCGCCTTCGGCAGCGAACAGCTCGGACAGGGTTCGCTCGCGGCCATCGCCTACCTGAAGGACCACCCCGAGACGACAGAGTCGATTAAGGCCAAGGTCAAGGAGTCGCCTGAGATTGTCGTGAAGGCGAAAAAGGCGGCCTAGTCGGTCCGAAGCGCCATGAAGCTGACCGAAAGGCATGTTCAGGCGATCTGGTATGATGCGGCGCTGCGTCCGCCGCATCTCGTGACCCGCCGCGGCAGTGACGTGGTCGTCGTGAGTCCAGGCGAATGGAATCTCGGCGCCGGTCCCGATTTTCGCGGGGCCGTGCTCGAGCTCGGTCGCGAGCGGCGACGCGTGGTCGGGGATGTCGAGGTGCATCTCTGTCCGGCAGACTGGGATTTCCACGGTCACGGTACAGCTCCGAACTACCGTAACGTGATCGCGCATGTGACCTGGGGCTGTGGACCGGCGCCCGCGTCGCTGCCGCCAGGCGCGGTTTCGATCTGGCTGGGGCGGTTCATGACGGCCGAGACGTCGTTCTCGCCCGAACAAGTCGATCTGACGGCTTATCCGTTTGCCCGGTTGCCGCTGGAGGAGCGTCCCTGCGAACGGGTTCTCGGACATAATCCCGATCTCGCGCATAAGGTGCTCGAAACGGCCGGTCGCCATCGGCTGCGGATGAAGGCGCGGCGGCTTCAGGGACGTCTGGCCGAGTCGGCGCAGGCTTCTGGGCGACGGCAGGTCTTCTATGAAGAGGTCATGACGGCGCTTGGTTATGCGAAGAATACGGCGGCCTTTCGCAATATCGCGCGGCGGTTGCCGCTCGCGGAGTTGCCGGAAGACGTCTTGAGCGTGCAACGCGCCTTCTTGACGGCCGGAACCTTCGAGACTTGGGTGCGTGATGGTTTCAGACCGTTCAACACGCCCGAATTGCGCCTTGCGCATGCCGCCGAGATCATGACCGAGACGCCGACGCTGGAACTGGCGGAGGCCTCGAACTTCACGCAACGGGCCTGTCGCGAGATGGTGCGCGCGATGGGCGGGGTCAGTCGCGCGTCCGGGCGGTGCCTAGGCGCTGGGCGGGCGGCGGCTGTTCTGGCCAATGTCATCGTGCCGTTTGCGATTGCCGAGGGGCGGCTCGACGAAGCTCCCGCCTGGCTGCCGCCCGAAGACATCTCGGCGCCCGTCAGGCTGACGGCCTTCCGGCTCTTCGGCCGAGACCACAACCCGGCGGCCTGGTACGCGGGGAATGGACTTCTGATCCAGGGACTCCTGCAGATTCACCGCGACCATTGTCTTGCACACCACCCCGATTGCGAGGCCTGCCGGCTTGCCGACGGGTAATGCGGGCTGCTTTACCGAGTAGGCGGGGTTTTGATATAATACACAAATCACCAATTTAAGGAGTTTCCCTATGGGCGGTTTTTGCGGCGTGATTGCGAAAGAGGACTGCGTGACGGACCTCTTCTTCGGCACAGACTACCATTCTCATCTCGGCACGCATCGCGGCGGCTTGGCGACGCTCGAGCCATCCGGCCAGTTCAAGCGCTCGATCCACAACATCCAGAACGCGCAGTTCAGGTCCAAGTTTGACCACGAGCTTTCGGGCTTCACCGGCAAGGTCGGCATCGGCTGCATTTCCGACACTGATCCGCAGCCGCTCGTGATGGTCTCGAAGCTCGGGACGTTTGCGATCACGACGGTCGGCATCATCAATAACCAGCAGGAGATCCTGGACGAGCTCTTCAAGGTGAACGGCACGCAGCTCCAGTTCTCCACGACGTCCGGCATGGTCGGCATCACCGAGATCGTCTCGGCGCTCATTGCGACGAAGAATTCAATCGTCGAGGGTCTTCGCTACGTGCAGGAGACGGTGGAGGGTTCGATGAGCGTTCTCATCATGACCGAAGACGGCCGCCTCATCTGCGCCCGCGACAAGTGGGGCCGTACGCCGATCGTGGTCGGCAAGAAGGAAGGTTCAATGATCGCACTGATGGAGTCGTGCGCACTCCCGAACCTTGGCTACACGCACGTCCGCGACCTCGGACCCTGCGAAATCGCCGAGCTCACGGCCGACGGCGAGATCAAGACGCTTGCCGAGCCTCAGAAGAAGATGGCGATCTGCTCGTTTCTCTGGGTTTACTACGGCTACCCGGCCTCATATTACGAAGGACGCAACGTCGAGATGGTGCGCTATCGCTGCGGCAGCTCGCTCGCGAAGCGTACGCCGACCGAGATCGACGCGGCGTGCGGCATCCCGGATTCGGGCACCTCCCATGCGCTCGGCTACGCGCAGGAGGCGGGCGTCAAGTACGCGCGTCCGTTTGTCAAGTACACGCCGACCTGGGCGCGTTCGTTCATGCCGCAGGAGCAGAAGCAGCGCGAGCACGTCGCCTCGATGAAGCTCATTCCGATCGAGGGCCTGATCAAGGACCGCCGCCTCGCGTTCTGCGACGACTCGATCGTCCGCGGCACGCAGCTCTCGAAGCAGGCGGCGAGGCTCTATTCGCTCGGTTGCAAGGAAATGCACGTGCGCATCGCGTGTCCGCCGCTCGTCTATCCTTGCAAGTTCCTCAACTTCTCGCGCTCCAAGTCGGTCTACGATCTCATCACGCGCCGCTACATCCGCGGCCATGAGGGCGAGAACTGCGAGAAAGAGGAGACGCTCGCGAAGTATTCGAATCCCGACACGCCCGAGTACAAGGCGATGGTCGAGTACATCCGCGAGAAGTTGAACCTCACCTCGCTCGCGTTCCAGCGCGTCGACGACCTCATCCAGGCGATCGGGCTGCCTGAAGATCAGGTCTGCACGTACTGCTGGACGGGCAAGGACCACGCGATTACGGGCGACTGCGCCCACGTCTGCGCGAACTGCCCTTGCCACACGCAGGCCACGTAAACTTGATTTCTTGCCGCGATTTCGGTATCATACGCACAACAGTTTGAAGAAGGAACATCGAAAATGACACTTGCTTTCATCCAGAACATCGGTCCGTGGCAGCTCATCATCTGCGTCATCGTCGCCTTCGTCCTCTTCGGGGGCGCGAAGAAGATTCCCGAACTCGCGCGCTCCCTCGGCAAGGCCAAGGGCGAGTTTCAGAAGGGTCTTGCGGAAGGCGAGAAGGAGTCGAAGGAAGAGGAAAAGGCCGCCGAGCCTGCGAAGGAGCTTGCCTAAGCCGATGCTGAAGTGAACGACCTGATTCGTCAGCGACTCAAGGAAGTTCCCACCCGCCCTGGCTGTTATCTCATGCGAGATCGCCAGGGCGTCATCATCTACGTCGGCAAGGCGAAGAACCTGCGGCGGCGCGTCTCGTCGTATTTCCGTCCGGGCGCGAAGCATCCGCCGAAGGTCCGCTCGATGGTCGACACGGTCTACGACTTCGAGTTCATGACGGTGAAGAACGAGGCGGAGTCCCTGCTGACCGAGGCCTCGCTCATCAAGAAGTACAAGCCGCATTTCAACATCCTGATGCGCGACGACAAGCGCTACCTCGCGCTTCGGGCCGATCCGACCGCCGCGTGGCCGCGCTTCGCGTGTTGCCGCATCGTGCGCGACGACGGGGCACGCTATTTCGGTCCGTTCCCCTCGGCACCGGTCGTCCGCGCGGCGAAGGACTTCGTCGAGAAGCGCTGGGGCATCCGCGAATGCGAATGTCTCGTTCCGGACGAAGAGGCGCACCGGCATTGCCTTGCGAACGTGATCCGTCGGTGCAGTGCGCCGTGTCTTGGGATGATTTCGCAAGACGAGTACCGCGCCCGCTTCGAGGAGGCGTGTGCGTTTCTCGAGGGCAAGAAGCCCGAGGTCCTTTCCGAGGTTGAGACCGAGATGAAGGCGGCCGCGGCGAAGGGGGACTTTGAGAAGGCGGCGCGGGTTCGGGACACGATCTTCGCGCTCAAGGAGATGACGAAGGCTCATTTCGTGCGGCGGTCGCCCGAGATGCGCGCGGCGGACGCGCAGAAGGGCATCGAGGAGCTGGCGGCGGCGATCGGGCTCGCCAAGCCGCCGCGTATCATCGAGTGTGTTGACATCTCGAATCTCTTCGGCACGTACAACGTCGCCTCGCTTGTTGTCGCGCGGGACGGACTCCCCGACGGACGCTATTATCGTCATTTCAAGATCAAGAGCTTTGAGGGGGCGGACGATCCGCGGGCGATGGCCGAAGTCGTGCGGCGGCGGTACGGTCCCGAGTCCACGCTGCTCCAGACTTCGCCGCGGGCCGACCTCTACATCTGCGACGGCGGCATCACGCAGCTTCGCGCGGCGCGGGCGCTTTTTAAGGAACTCGGCATCGGGGACATTCCGACGGTCGGGCTCGCGAAGCAGCAGGAACTGGTTGTTCTCGACGACGGGCGTCCCGACGTGTGGCTCCCGCGCGACTCGCAGGCGCTGATGGTCATCACGCGGCTTCGGGACGAGGCGCACCGCTTCGCCATCACATACCATCGCAACCTTCGCGAGAAGTCGATTCGCGAGTCAGTCTTGGACGAGATCCCCGGCATCGGCGAGGCGAAGAAGGTGAAGCTCCTCAAGACCTTCAAGTCGATCTACGGCATTGCCCGCGCGACGGTCGCCGATATCGCCGCGGCCGCCGGTGTCAACGAAACGATTGCCGCGGAGGTTCAGAAGGTCGCCTGTTCCGCGGCGGGCGAGAAATAGACGGACGTCAGCTTTTGTTTTGCTGGCGCCCCTCGCGCAGGGTAAGGCCGGTCTTGGCCTTGAAGAACCGCTGAACGTTCGTTGGTGGGTTGCTTGAGCATTATATCTCCAGGTCAGGGCTGACGCATTAAAAAACGAATGCCCTGCCACAATTTGGCTGGTGCCGGTTTTTGAGTTTCGCGGC
>CAMAHK010000052.1 GCA_945834475.1 uncultured Verrucomicrobiota bacterium | reverse complement strand
TATCTACAACCTGCGTTTAGCGCCGCACATTTGCGTTTAGTTTCGCCGACGGCACACCCGCACCGTCAAAGACAGGAGAGAGCAGAACTCCTGCATTAAGGAATGGTGGTAAAGAGAGCGTGGCTGCCCCGCTACGCAGGAGCTCGGTTCGAAGATCTCAATTTCGGCATTGTCGCTAAGCTTGGTTGAGGTATATTGAGTACGTCTCCGCGCAGGGGCGCAATATCTGCAAGGTTTAGGGAGCGTCGCCAGCTTAGCAACATCCGAAATGTGAGATTCTCACCGACTCCTGCCTCCGCATATCACCCGAGGCCAAAGGCCGAGTCGCGAAGCGATGCCCTAGCAGGTGTGCGCGGGGGTACGCTTCGCGCGACCACGCGAACTTTCACGCCCGACAAACTGATTTCATTGCGTTATGCCCTCCCGAGCCTCAGCGCGTGGAGCGGGTGGAGGCCCCGCGCAAGAAGCACTTCGGACGCGCGCGGGCGCGTCGCGTCGACGCCCCCATTCTCCCTTTTTTAGTTGCGGTTAATTCTATTCGACGCGACAAGAGTGTCGCGTCCCCTTTGTTTGCGTGTTAACCCGCGTGGAAGTGCGAAGCATACCCCCGCGCCGCGGAAGGGTGTGGTCGCGGAGAGTTTTGCGTTTTCGGATGTTGCAAATCTTGGCGACGCCTCATAAACCTCGCGGACAGAGCACCCCTTGCGGGGAGACGCGCTCAATAAACCTCGGGTAAGATTTGCAACAATGCCGAAAACCAAAAGCTCGCAGCGAGCCCACCCTGCAGCGGAGCAGCCACGCTCTCTTTACCACCTCTTCTTAATGCAGGAGTTCTGCTCTCTTCTGCATTTTGCCCGGATTCGAGCCCTACTGACGCGACGTGAGCGAGGCGGTGACAATTGCGGTGAAGACGAGGAGGCAGCCTGCGATTTGGGCCGTTCCCAGCGTGTCACCGAAAAAGAGGTAGCCTGAAACCGCCCCGACGACGGACTCAAAGCTCATCACGAGCGCCGCGAGCGCCGCCGGTGTACGGGCTTGGCCGAGGTTTTGCAACGTGTAGGCGATACCGCTCGAAAGGATGCCGACGTAGAAGAGCGACCACCAGCCCGCCGTGAAGTGGGAGAACGTCAGCCGCGCCGCTTCGGACGGCAACAGCAGGAACGGCGCCGCACAGAGGGCCGCCACGAACATCTGCACCATCGAGAAAACGAGCACATCACACCGCGGCGCATAGCGGTCAACGACCATGATCTGCACGGCATAGAGAATCGCGCAAAGAAGCGTCCATGCTTCGCCCTTTCCGAATTGAAAGTTGAGAATGGAAAATGGAGAATGGCCGGATACGGGTTCGACACAGATGAGGTACGTGCCGACGAGCGCAAGGACGACGCCCATCCAGATCATCAGGCGCGGACGTCCTCGGCCGATCAGCCATGCGAGAAACGGCACGATCAGAATGTAATTAGCCGTCAGAAACGCCGAAATCCCCGGCGTCGTATGCTCGATGCCGAGCTGCTGCGCCGCCATCGCGGCAAAGAGAACAACCCCCGACAGAGCCCCACCAAGACACACCGTACCGTCGCCGCCCCCGGCGACAGGCGCTCTCCCAGCCCCCCTCATCCTATTGCGCACGAAAATCACCGCCGCCAAGAACGCACCGGCGAGAATGTTGCGGTAGCAGGTGAGCGTAAACGGACCGTAATGCGCCGCGCCTGTCTTCTGGGCGACGAACGCCGACCCCCAGATGAGGGTGCAGAGAAGAATCAGCAAGGGACCGATCAAGCGTTTCAATTGTAGTAAGCGTAGCGCTTTTCGAGCCGCTCCATCGTAAAGGCGACGGCCCAGTTGAAGATATAGTAGAAGACGCCCGCCGCAATGAGCGGCGTCATCGTCGTGTTCGCGCTCGAGAGCTGCTTGGCGATCGTGAACATCTCTGTCACCGCAATCGTGAACGCCATGGACGTATCCTTGACGAGCGTGATCACTTCGTTGCCGATCGCGGGGATGATGCGCTTGACGACCTGCGGCAAAACGATGCGGAAGAACGTCTCGCCCTTCGTGAAACCGAGCGCCGCTGCGGCCTCGTACTGACCGCGGTCGATCGAGAGGATGCCGCCGCGGTAGATCTCGGCGAAATACGCCGCGTAGTTGAGGCCAAACGCCAGCACCGTCGCCAGGAGCCGCGGATAGAGCGAGAGCGGCATCTTGAAGAGAATGTACGGCGCGAAGTAGACGAAGATGATCTGGAGCATGAGGGGCGTCCCGCGCACGATCGAGATGTACACGCGGCAGACGCCCGAGAGGAGCCGGTTCGAGGACATCCGCCCGAGCGCGATCGGAAACCCGAGCGGCAGCGCGATCGCCAGCGTCCAGAAGAAAATCTGCAACGAGACCCAGAGGCCTCCCAGCAAATCGATAACCATGGAGAGAATCTCGCTCATTTCAGGATCAGCGAGGCCGGCTCGAGGCCGTACTTCGCCGCGATCTTCGCCGCCGTGCCGTTCGCGAAGAGTTTCTTCAGCTCGACCTCGACCGCATCCCTGAGCGCCGTGTTCCCGAGTTTGAAGCCGATGCCGTACGTCTCGGTCATCACGATTTCGCCGAGCATCACGAACTGGCCGGGGAGGTCCGCCATCTTCTTCTTGGCGACGCCCACGTCCATCGCGACCGCGTCGACCGCGCCCGCGTGGAGCTCGTTAACGGCCTGGTTGTAATTCGGCTCGACGACAAGCTCCTTGAACGACTTGCCGAGCGACTCGTACTTCTCGCCGCCCTTCGACAGGGCCTTCTGGACGGGCGTGTCGGTCTGCACGCCGACGATCTTGCCCGCGAGGTCGGCGAGCGTATTGATCGGCGAACCGGCCTTCACGAGCACGACCTGCGAATTGTCGACATACGGCGCCGTCCACGTGTAGGCCGCCTCGCGGCCCTGCATCGTGAAACCGTTCCAGATGCAGTCGATCGCACCCGAGTTGAGCTCCATGTCCTTCGAGTCCCAGTTGACCGGATTCGCGACGAACGTCCATCCCTTCGCCGCGCAGACTTCGCGCGCCAGGTCGAGGTCGAAGCCCTTGTACTCCGCGCCGTCCTTAAAGCCGTACGGCGGGAAGTCCGCGTCAAAGCCGACGACAAAGCGTCCGTCCGTGAGCGTCGAACGCTCCGAACATCCGACCAGCGCCGCCGCGGCGGCAAGTGCAAACAGAAGTTTTTTCATTTTCAATTTCCTTTATGAGAACCCCTGACAACCCGAATCACAGCCAGAGTGACAACCATCAGCGCGACCGCGACCGGCAGGGCGATCCAGGCCGAGTGTACGACCGCCGCGACGACATAGCTCACGCAGGACACGGACGCGACCAGAAGCGCATACGGAAGCTGCGTGTTCACGTGGATGACGTGATTGCACCGCGCCCCGGCCGATGCCATGATCGTCGTGTCGGAAATCGGCGAGCAGTGGTCGCCGCAGACCGCGCCCGCCATGCAGGCGGAGACGGCGATGATCGTGAGGTCGGAGCCCGGCACCGCCGCCAGGACGATCGGGATCAAGATGCCGAACGTGCCCCAGCTCGTACCCGTCGAGAACGCAAGCGCGACGCCGATTAGGAAGATGATCGCCGGCAGGAAGAGCCGCAGCGATGCGGCCGGTCCGTTGATGAGGTCGGAGACGAAGATCTTCGCGCCGAGCGAATCCGTCATGCCCTTGAGCGTCCATGCACAGCAAAGGATCATGATCGCCGGAACCATCGCCTTGAAACCCTCCGGAAAGGCCTCCATGCAGTCCTTGAAGCCGATCACGCGACGGCAGAGGTAGAACGCAACCGCGAAGACCACAGCGGCGATTGAACCGTAGACGAGGCCGACCGAGGCATCAGAGTTCGAGAACGCCGTCATGAAGTCACGGTAGCCGTCACCAACCTTCGCCGCGTCAAAGAAGCCGCCCGAGTAGATCATGCCGAGAATGCACGTGACGACGAGCACGAGCACCGGCACGATCAGGTCGCAGACGCGCCCGCGGTCGTTCCGCGCAAGAGCGTCGGCCCCTTCCGTCAGGGCCGAGAGGTCCTCCTCGCCGGCAGCAGCAACAGACTCGTAGCGGCGCATCGGACCGATGTCAAGCCGAGCGATCGCCACAAAGAACATCGTCACGATCGTCAGGATCGCGTAGAAGTTGTAGGGAATCGCATTGATGAAGAGCGAGAAGCCGCTATCCGCACCCGCCCCCTTCGCGAAGCCCGCAACCGCCGCAGCCCAGGACGAGATCGGCGCGATGATGCAGATCGGCGCGGCCGTCGCGTCAATGAGGTAAGCGAGCTTCGCGCTGGAGACGCGCTTGGCATGGGTGACGGGACGCATCACGCTGCCGACGGTGAGGCAGTTGAAGTAGTCGTCGACGAAAATGAGTAGACCCAGGACAACCGTCGCGAGCTGAGCGCCGATGCGCGACTTGATGTGCGTCGCCGCCCAGCGTCCGAAGGCAGCGGAGGCCCCCGTCTTGTTCATCATCGAGACGAGTGCGCCGAGGAGGACGAGGAAAAGTAGAATGCCGATGTTGTACGGATCGGCCACGCACTTCACGAATCCGTCTGACATCGCATGGACGAGCGTCCCCTCGAACGACCCCTGCGAATAGAGGAGCCCACCCGCGACAATGCCGACGAAAAGCGACGAATAGACCTCCTTCGTGATCAGCGCGAGGAGAATCGCCAGCAGCGGCGGCAGGAGCGCCCAGATTGTGCCGTAGAAGCGGTTCTCGGTGCGGATCGTCGCCAAGGCCTGTGCCTCGTGCGCGACGAACTCCGCGTCGGACTGGACGTTCTCGGCATAATTCTCAACGTAGGCCTTCGCATCGGCGATCTTCGTGAGGTCCGGCTTCGCCTCCTCGGCGACGGACGCAAACGCGGTCAGGCCGGCAAAAAGGACAGCTGCAAGCATTCTTTTCATTTGTTTCTCTCCTTAAGCATCTCACGAATACGGGCGATCTCCTCGTCCGTGACTTCGTTGTCCGCGAGAATCTCGCGCAACTCGTCGCCCACTCGGCCCAGGAAGCCGCCGCCACCGCCGACATTGCTGAGAAACTCGCCGAGACGGCCGTCGTGCTTCCGGTCGAAGATCTCGGCGGGCGTGCCCTCGTTCGCGATCCGGCCGCCCTCGAGGAAGAGGACACGCGTCGCGACATCGCGGGCGAAGCGCATTTCGTGTGTGACGACAACCATCGTCATGCCGTCCTTCGCGAGCTTCTTCATAACATCCAGCACCTCGCCCACCATCTCCGGGTCGAGCGCCGACGTCGGCTCGTCGAAGAGCATCACCTTCGGCTCCATCGCGAGCGAACGGACAATCGCGACGCGCTGCTTCTGTCCGCCCGAGAGCTGCTGCGGATACGCCTTCGCCTTCTGTTCGAGCCCGACAAGCTTCAGAAGTTCCATCGCCTTCGCCTCCGCCTCCGCCGCGGACTTGCCGCGCACGAGCCGCGGGGCGAGCGTGATGTTGTCGAGAATCGTCAAGTGCGGAAAGAGGTTGAAGTGCTGGAAAACCATGCCCATCTCGGAGCGGACGCGGTTCTTCGTCTTCTCGTCGGCGGTCACGATGTCGATACCGTCGAAGACGATCGACCCCTCGGTCGGCGTCTCCAGGAGGTTCATGCAGCGGAGGAACGTCGACTTGCCGCCGCCGGAAGGCCCGATCATGACGACGACCTCGCCCTTGCGGATTTCCGTGGAGAGTCCCTTCAGGACCTCCAACTGTCCAAACGATTTCTTCAGATCCGTAATCTTGAGAAGTGTTTCTGCCATAATGTGTGTCAGCGCCTCGGCGTGAGGTCACGCCGGGTACTCTTCCTTACGAGTTGTTGTGGACGACATCCGCGCCCGTATTTCTCAAATACCGTTCGAGCTTGCCGAGGAGCCACGTGAACGTCATCACTAGCACAAGGTAGATCGCCGCGACCGTCAGGTACGGCGTGTACACCGAGTACGTCTGAGAACGGATGATGTCGCCGCCCTTCGCGAGGTCGATGAGCGCAATGTAGCCGACGATCGAGGTGTCCTTCATGAGGACGATGAACTCGTTGCCGAGGGCCGGCAGCACGTTGCGGACGGCCTGCGGCAGGATGATGCGCAGCATCGTGCGCCAGTACGAGAGGCCGAGGGCACGTCCCGCCTCCATTTGCCCCGGATCAATCGAGACGATGCCCGCACGCAGAATCTCGGCCTGATACGCACCCGAGTTGATGCCGAAGGCGAGGATCGCGATCAGGATCTTCGAGTCGACCGACCGGAGGATGATGTAGTACGTGATCAGGAGCTGCACGACCATCGGCGTGCCGCGGATGATCGTGAGATACACCTTCGCGAGCGCGTTGAGAAACGAGAAGTAGCCGTACTTGTCGTGGCTTGAACGGATGACCGCCACCAGGAAGCCAATGAAGAGCCCGAGAACGATCGCCGCGAACGCGACTTCGATCGTTACCCCAAGGCCCTTCACCAGATAGAGTCCACGCGACGAACCATCCGCCGCCTTCTTGAAGAAGCAAAGATAGAAGTCATCACAGAGCGCCGTCCAGAAGGCGCGGACCGAAGCCCGCAGGCCGGCGATCGCCCCGACGAACGCGGCGGAGCCCTCGGCCACCGCCGCCCGATCAGCCGATTCGGAATCCTTCAGCGCATCGCTCTCGGCCGTATACGCCGCGAGCCACGCGGCAATACGTCCATCGGCCTTCGCCTCGCGGATCGTCGCGTTGATCGCCGCGAGAAGATCGCTCTTCCCCTTCGGGACGGCGATCGCGTATTCTTCGGACGAGAGGAAGTCTGAAATCGCAAGAGCCGGCTCGCCCTTGACGCAGTTCTTCGCCGGATCGATGTCGGCGATCACGAACGCGCAACGTCCCGCCAGCATCGCGGCGCACGCCTCGGGCGTCGACTTGAAGCGCTCGGGCTCTTGGTGGAGCTGCTCGAGGACGTACGTCTCGGACGTCGTCCCCGACTGCACGCCGATCTTCTTGCCCTTGAGCTGGTCGGCCGTCTCGAACGGCGTCGCCTTCGGGAAGATGACGACGATGCCCGTCTTCACGTATGGTTCAGAGAAGTCGACGTTCTTCTTGCGGTCCTCGGTGATCGTGATGCCCGACGCCGCGAGCGAGGCCTTGCCGGAGATGACGGCCGGGATGACCGCGTCAAAGTCCATGTTCTCGACGCGGAACGACCACCCGAGCTTCGCCGCCACGGTCCGTGCGATCTCGACGTCAAGGCCGACGACCTCCTGTCCCCGCAAAAACTCATACGGCGGAAACGTCGCCTCCGTCGCCATCGTCAGCGTCTCGCCCCGGACGCCCAAGGCCAGAACCGTCGCCAGAAGCGCAACAAACCTACTCATCGGAGAAAACCTTCCCGCCATCGTTCACCTTCACCTTCGACCTTCACCCCTGACTCACTTATCCTTCAGGCTGTCGCTCTCGGCCGTGAAGTCGGCAATCCACTTCGCGAGTGTGCCGTTCGCCTTGAGCTCCGCGATCGTCGCGTTGATCGCCGCGAGAAGCTCGGGCTGTCCCTTGCGGATTGCGACCGCGTACTCCTCGGACGTGATGAAGTCGGAGAGCGCGAGCTCGTCATCGCCCTTCACGCAGTTCTTCGCGGGGTCGATGTCGGCGATCACGAACGCAACGCGGCCCGCCTTCAGCGCGGCGACGGCCTCGGCCGGCGACTTGCTGCGCTCAGGCTCCTGCTGGAGCTGCTCGAGCACGTAGTTTTCGGACGTCGTCCCCGACTGCACGCCGATCTTCTTGCCCTTGAGCTGATCCGTCGTCTGGAAGAGGTTGGACTTCTTGGAGATGACGACAATACCTGTCTTCACGTAAGGAATCGAGAAGTCGACATTCTTCTTGCGGTCCTCGGTAATCGTGATGCCCGCCGCCGCGAGATCGGCCTTGCCGCTGATGACAGCCGGGATGACCGAGTCGAAGTCGACCGTCTCGGCCTTGAACGGACGATTGAGACGCTGCGCCACCGCACGGCAGATCTCAACGTCGATGCCGACGATCTCCTGTCCGCGCAGAAACTCATACGGCGGGAACGTCGCCTCCGTAATCATCTTGAGCGTGTCGTCCTTGCCCGTGCACCCACACAGGGCAACTGCCAGCATCGCAACCGAGAGAATGGACTTCATATACTTACCTTTCACCTTCACTTGTTTGATTTGTTTTTCTTAAAGACAATCGCGAGCACAACCATCACCGCCAGAAGCGGCTGGTAATAGAGATGCGAGAGGAGCGCGAACGAATCGACCCGGACGTCAAGCCCCTTCGCGACGCCGATCGCGATGAGGATCTGCGCACCATAGGGGATCAGCCCCTGAACGATGCAGCTGACGGTGTCGAGAACGGACGCGATGCGCACCGGAACCGCGTGAAAGCGGTCCGAGCACTCCTTCGCGATCGGCCCCGCGATGACGATCGCCACCGTGTTGTTCGCCGTGAAAAGGTTGACCGCACCGACCAGCAGGCCGACGCCTGCCTCGCACGTGCGCGCACCCCTAACGAGCGCGGAGATCCGCACGACGAGCCAGGCGACGCCGCCGTTTTCCTGCACGAGACGGAAGAGGCCTCCCGCGAGGAGTGCGACGATCAATGTCTCGCTCATGCCGAGCGTACCCTTGCCCACCAGGTCCAGGGCACCGAAAAAGTCAAGCTTCCCGAGAACCCCGCCGACAAGCGCCGAGAGGAGCGTGCCCGAAAAGAGAACCGCCATCACGTTGAAACCCACAAGCGCCGCGACGAGCACATAGAGATAAGGCAGGACGAGCACAGCCTCACGCCAGCCGACCGTCGGCGCAATGACGTCCGCGATGCCCGTTCCGGTCAACGCGTAAGCGACCAGCGCCAGTGCCGCCGCAGGAACGGCGATCGCCGCGTTGGCGAAAAACTTGTCACGCATCGCGACATCCTGCGTGCGCGTCGCCGCGATCGTCGTGTCGGAAATCATCGACAGGTTGTCGCCGAACATCGCGCCGCCGATCACCGCGCCCATGAGGAGGACGGGCTGAAGTCCGAGCGGACCCGCAAAGCCGAGCGCGATCGGCGTTACCGCCGCGATCGTGCCACACGACGTGCCGATCGCCGTCGAGATAAGGCAGGAAACAAGGAAGAGTCCCGCGACCATGAGGTTCGCCGGAATGATCGACTGCGCGATCGCGACCGCCGCGTCCACCGCCCCCGAGCCCTTCGCGACTGTCGCGAACCCGCCGGCGAGGATGAAGACGAGACACATGATCATGATGTTCGTCTCGCCCATCCCGCGCGCATAGGCGTCAACCTTCTCGGCGAGTGGCTTGCGACCGAACAGGAACGCCGTCGCCGACGCGACGAGAAACGCAATCGGCATCGGCACCTTGTACCACGGCATTTCAAAGCCGCAACGCCCCGCATAGAGAGACAGCCCCACATAAAACACCGCGAAGACAAGGAACGGAATCAGCGCCCAACCGTTGGACTTTATACGATCTTTCATATCGCCGTCCCGCAACTAGTTCGCCATCGCCTCAAGCCGAGGGAGCAGGTCGTCGATCTTCATGTCAATGATCAGCGCGCCGTTCTGGACCGCCAGTGTCGTCGACTCCTTCATCGGCGCGAGCTTCTTCTTGGCCTTGTTCAGCTCCTGCACGATCTTCTTCGCCTCCGAGGGCTTGCATTTGAAGTCCGGTGCCGACACGGCCATCATCCGCGCAAACACCTTCGCCATGAACGCCAGTTCCGGCTTCGCGAGGATGCGCGCCCCGATCGCCTCGACCCGCTTCTTCTCACGCGGAAAGTACTTGAGCAGCTCCGTAATGTCGTAACTCGCCCGGTGTGGACAGGAAGCCTCGAGCAAGATGCGCTGAACCAAGTCGCTGCGGGCCTGGCAAATCGCATCGTACTGGATCTGCGCCTCGCGCGCCACCGCCTCATCCTTCGAGACGACGCCCTTGAGCAATGCCTTGGCGACCGGCAGAAGCGGCGAGAGCTTGCCCGTCCGCCCCTTCTCTAGGGCCTTAACTAGCGCAGGCGAGACCTTCTCGTCGGGCAAATTGCCCAAATAACGGCGCCACGGATGCTCCCATGCTTCGATCTCCTTCTTGCCCTTAGCAATGGACTCCATCACGGCCTTCGTCGTCGCAGCGTTGATCGGCCCCTCGGCCAGGATCTCCCGTCCCGCCGGACCGAGCACGTAGACGTACGGACGCTTCCCCGCCGTCTCGGGCGATCCCGTGTACCCGACGCCCTCGTAGACCGAAAGGCCCGTCTCGCACTGCGCCGGCAGGGCCGGGTTTCCATACAACGACAGGACCTGGGACTTGCTCTGGTCGGCCCCCTTCGGCAACGTGAGCGCCTCCATCACGGCCTCGTGGTTGCGGAGGTTATGGACGATCGCCAGCGAGATGATGTCGCGCGGCAACACGAAATCTTCCCACGAAACGGTGTGCCCGGCCTTGAAGGCCGCACGCTCCATCAGTTTGCCGGCGAGGACCAGATGCTCCTGAAGGTTCGTCGTCGCCTCGAGTTCGACGATGATCGCCACCTTGTGACGAAGGTCCGACGGACACAGCTCGCGCCCGATGATCCGGTTCTTCGCCGTCAGTCCCGTCCAGTCCGGATAGGCCGCCGCGACCGGATCGTCCTTGCCGGCCGCACACGCGACCAGGCCCACCAATAGGCAACCCAATGCCAAGCTCAGTCTTTTCACAGTCTTTCTCTCCCATGGACGCCGTGCCCTCACCGCGTCATCAACGGATTGCCGGCATCAAATTCAAATTATAGCACATCCAAAGGTCTCTTTCAAACCGCGAGGCGACACGCCAGGTTCGCGCAGGCGATCGCATCGTAGAGCCCGTCGTGCCACGTGCGCCCCTCGAACGCCGGCTCGCAGCCGAACATCGCGCACAAGTCGCCGAGCGCATACGACGGCAACTTCGGATACCGCGCCTTCGCGAGCTTAAGCGTGTCGACCCACGGCCCCCACTTCGTCAGCGGCGCCGTGCGCGTCAGAATCGTCTTCTCGCACGCCATGTTGTGCACCACAAGCCGGCGGTTCATGAGGAGCGGCGCCCAATCCGCGTACGCCGAGAGAAACGACGGATAGGCGTCGGCTTCGTGCACCCACGCGGGTGCCCCCGCCACATCGAAGAAAAACTCGCGCGTCTCGACAATCCGCAAGTCGCGCACGCGTGCGATCCCGAGCTGCCACGGCTCGTTCACGTTGCCGTCCTCATACCCCGTCGTCTCGAAATCAAGAGCTACAAATTCCATTAGGGTTCAATCACCACAGGGGTTCCCGACTTGCACATCGCGTAAAGCCGCGCGGCATTCCAGTTCGCGAGACGGAAGCAGCCATGCGAACCCGTAAAGCCGATCGATTCGGGACGCGGCGTGCCGTGCATCCCATACCCAGGCAGGTTGAGCCCCATCCACGCGACGCCGACGGGACAGTTCTCGCCCTCCGGCCAAACGTAGCGCTGAACCTTCTTCCCCGGCGGCGTGTAGTCGGGCGTGTACGTGTAGTTCGGTCGCGCGACATAGCTCGTGATCTTCAGCTCTCCGTGCGGCGGAACCTTCGCCTTGTTCGCCGCAATCGAGCACGGGAAGAGCGCGAGCACCTTCCCCGCCGCGTCGAGCGCCGTCACCGTCGCCGCCGAGATCGACACCTTGACGAGCGCGGCCTCAGGACGCTTCGGCCGGTTGGGACGGCCGCGGTCACCCGCCTTGAGTTCCTCGGCAATGGAGGGGAAATCGGGGATAACCAGTTTCGTCCCAGGCCTAATCGCCTTCCAGTCGACTCCCGGATTCAGCTTCGCGAGCGCAATCTGCGAGAGGTGCCCGCGCTCAGCAAACATCTCCTTGATCGACTCATACCCCATGCGCACGAGCTTCGCCTTCGCGGCCGGTTCCTCGGGAATCATCACGAGCGCATCCAGGTCGGCCTGCGTCACCGTCTCAATGCGGAACGGTTCGGGTGCATTGGCGAAATAGCGGTCGTACGCCTGCTCGGGCGTCGACGGAAGCGCCGGCTTGAGATCTTTCGTGCGATCGGCGAGGTAGCACCTGAGCGCCCGCTCGGCCTTGGGACCCCAGACCCCGTCGATTGCACTGCACGAATAGCCCGCCCGGTCCAGATGGATCTGGAGCGCGAGGGTCTTGGATTCGCAGAAGACCGATGCGAGAAAAATGAAGAGCGAGGCAATCATGCGAACATTATACCAAAGCCGAGAGCACTTTGAGCGCCTGCACCGTCTCCCGCACGTCGTGCACGCGCACGATCGACGCCCCTTTAAGCGCCGCCCAGACGGCGATCGTGAGATTGCCCGCGAGGTCCTTGCCCGGCACCTTCGTGCCCGTCAGCTTCTTCACGATCCGCTTGCGACTCGCCCCGATGAGCACCCGCCCCTTCGCCGCGAGTTCGGGAATCGACTTCAAGATCGCCAGGTCCTCCTCGCGCGTCGTCCCAAACCCGATCATGGGATCGAGGATGAGGCGATCAGCCCGTGTCTTAAGTCCTAAGTCCACCGTCCCCTCCGTCACACAGCTCGCCGGGAGCACCAGTTCGGCTTCGGGATAGCGGTCGAGGAGCTTGAGCATCTCGGGAACGGGCTCGGGGTAGACGCAGTTGATGATCGTCGCGCCCTTCGCGAGAGCCCGTTCCATCGTCTCCGGATGATAAGTGTCGATGGAGAGCACCGTACCGTCGTTGTCCTCAACGACAGGCGCTGACAAGCCAACCCCGCTCTCAATCAGTCCATCAATGACCGGCTCAAGGCGCGCCCATTCCTCCTGCCAGGTGAGCGGCGTCGCGCCGGGACGCGTCGACTCGCCGCCGAGATCGATGATCGCGGCCCCTTCTTCGACGAGGTTCTTCGCGCGGCGAATCGCCTCCTCGGGAGTGAAAAACTTGCCACCGTCGGAGAACGAGTCCGGCGTGACATTGACAATACCCATGACTTGGCAGCGCATATTAGTTCTTCTTGCTCTTGAGGCAGACGAGCGTGAGGACGATTCCTACGAGGGAAAGCGCGATGGCGACGACGTACGCGCGCGTCCAGCGGTCTTCGCCGCAGACCGCGTTCATCCCGAGGATAAAATCGAAGAGGTAGTTCGAGGCGAAGGTGCCGACGCCGATGAGGAGCATCGTGATGAGTCCCTGCGCCTGGCTCCTGAGCGCCTCGGGCGCGTTGTCGTTCGCGAAGAACTGTCCGCCGAGCGAAATGAGGCCGAAGACGAGACCGTGGATAAGGATGCCGCCGAAGTTGAAGGCCGCCGCGATGCCGGCCGACGAGAGCGCGAAGCAGGCGTTACGGAAGACGAGTCCGCCGAACGCAATCAGCAGGCACTTCTTGTAGCCGAAGTGCCTGATCATCCACGGGATCATCAGCAGAAACGCGACCTCGCCAATCTGGCCGAGATTGAGCGTGAGCGTCAGGTACTTGAAGCCCGAATCCGCGAGATACTGCGAGGCGTAGACATAATACCACTGGTACGGCAACGTCGCGAAGAAGAAGACGAGCGCATACGAGCGGAAACGTGCGTCCTTGAAAAGGACAAGCGCCTTGAGGCCGAGCGCGTCGACGACCGAGAGCGGCGTCCCCTTCGCCTTCGGCGCAGTCGGCGGCAGGAAGAATGTCACCACGACGCCCGCGAACGACGTCGCCGCGCCCGCGATGAAGATCCCGTGCGAGGCGTCGAAGTTCGTAAACCCGTTCCAGGCCGCGACCGCCGAGAAGCCACCCGCCGCGACCCAACCGGCCGTGCCGAGGGACCTCATCCACGCGAAGTGCTTCTGCGGCGCGTGCAGGACGAGAATCGTGAACGTCAGCGCCCACGTCGGCATGTAGAAGCAGACCGCCCCGAGAAGAAGCCAGAAGAGCGCACACGCCGTCGTCGCGAAGAAGGCCCCGACGAGGAAGAGTCCCGAGACGGTGAAGCAGATGCCGAGCACGCGCTCCGCATTGAGATAGCGGTCGGCGAACATGCCGATCAGCGGCGAGGCGAACGTGCCGAGACCCATCAGGAATCCGCACCAAAGCGCCCAGTGCTCCGCCCCCGGCATCCGTCCGACATAAGGGAACATCGGGATGAACCACACCGGGTACATCATGAAGGTGAGGAACATCATCAGGGAGAGGGGGAGGAGACGCTTGAACATAAGGTGGAGGTGAGAAGTTGCAGTAAGAGGTTGGGGTTGACGATGGTGGGTGACTTTATCAGAGGGGAAGGAGGGCCTGGGCGACGGGGGCGAAGGAACGGCGGTGTTCGGGACACGGACCGAGTTTCGCGAGCGCGGCGTAGTGGGCCGGCGTCGGATAGCCCTTGTGCTGCGCGAAACCATAGCCCGGATACAGGCGCTCGAGGCGGAGACAGTCCTCATCACGCGCCGTCTTCGCGAGAATCGACGCGGCCGCAATAAGCAGCGACTTCGCATCGCCCTTGATCACGTTCGTCGAATCGGGAAGCGACGCAACCGGCAACCCGTCCACCAAAACCCGTACCGTCGCCGTCTTGGCGACAGGCGCGGTAACAGCCCCAACCTGACCGACAACTTTTTCCCACGCCCGCTTCATCGCGAGATGCGTCGCGCGCAGAATATTAAGCTTGTCGATCTCCGCGGGACTCGCGCTCGCCACGGCCCAGACGCAGCCTTCCGTCGCCTTGATGGCCGCCGCGAGCCGATCGCGCTTCTTGGGTGAGAGTTTCTTCGAATCGTTGATCGCCGCCCAATCCCCGACGAGCAGCTCCTCGGCCCGCGCGAGCGGCACATGCACGGCCGCCGCATAGACGCCGCCCGCCAGGGGACCGCGTCCCGCCTCGTCGATACCCATCACGGGATCGCCGAGCTGATGTTCGAAGTCAAGAGAGACGGCCATACGTTGCTTGTCAGCGCCAGTCCGCGGGGACGCGGACGGTACGGTTCAGTCGACGCAGTTGGAAAAGGCTTCGGGCGGGGGAATCGGACGGAACGTCTCCGTCGAGACGAAGCAGTGGCGCGTGAAGCCCTTGACGAGAATCTCGCTCTCACCCTTGCGGCGCACTTCGCACGCGATTTCGATACGCACACCCTTCTGCGCCGAGACATACGCCGTCACCTCGAGGAGGTCGTCGTACTTCGCGGGCTTCTTATAGTCGAGCTCGGCATGGACGACGGGGAGCATCCAGCCCTCTTCCTCGCAGCGCTTGTAGGTGTAACCGTTCTCGCGCATCAGCTCGTTGCGCGCCCGTTCGAACAGCACCAGATAGTTCGCGTAGTACACGACCCCCATCTGATCCGTATCCGCATACGGCACGCGATACTCCATCACAACTTTTTTCACACCACTCTCCTCTCACCCGTACCGCGGTGCGTCCTCGCCCGCGGCGTCTCCAACTCCCTAATCCCTACTTCTCCTCAATCCTCTTGATCCACTTCTCGAGCCATGCGGCATACTCGACGAGCTTCGGCGCGATTTCGGGAGGAGCCGTCTTCGCCTTCTCGACCGCCGCACCCATGATCTCGCGGAACTTCGGCATGAAGGTCTTCACGACCGCGATGCTCGCCGTGCGGAAATCGTCACGCGTCTTGCCGGCAGCCTTGTTCTCGGGTTTCGCCGCCTCGGCGTCCATGAACTTGCCACAGGCGACGTTTAGCTCGTCCATCACGGCGCGGAAACGCTTGTCGAACGGCGCGACCCACTCCTGCTCGAGCTTCTTGAGGCGGGCGATCTTCTCGGGATCCGCCGCGAGGTCCTTCAGGAACTCCGCGTACTTCTCCGCGCCGCCGGCCCGATAGGCGCTGCCGCGGGCAACTTCCGTGCCGTCGGACTTGAGAACGACGTACGACGGAAAGCCGCGGACCTTGTACTGCTTGGTGAGGCCGGGATTCTTCGCCTTCGCCGTCTCGGAAAGGCGGGACTTATCCTGCGGCGAGTCGATGAACACGAGCTCGTACTTGTCGGCCACGGCCGATGCGAAGCTCTTATCGGAGAAGACCTCCTTCTCGAGCTTGACGCACCAGCCGCACCAGTCACTGCCCGAGAAGCAAATGTAAACGAGCTTGCCCTTCTCCTTGGCAGAGGCCAACGCCGCGTCCAGATCGTCAGTAAACCCGGCCGGCGTCGAGGTGGCAAACGAAAGCGAAGACGCCAGAAGCGTCACCAACAGCAGAAGTGATTTTTTCATACGGTGAATTATAGCAAAACTGGCGCGAAGTGTCAGACACCTCCCGCCAGTTTTCGTGATGGGGGGCAGGTTCTTCAATATGAGATGCGGAGGTATCCGGCGCACGGCACTTCAACCTCGCAGACACCGACGGCAAGTTTCGGAGCCTTTACCGCACGACCAAAGGTGTCAAAAATCGACGCTGAAGCCTGACAGATACACTCCGAGGACACACTCATCCGCCGACTCGCCCGCCAGGACGGGGTAGCCATGTTCGGGAATCGTCGTGACGAAATCTGCCAGTCGCCGCAGAAAGAGTATCCCTGATGTATGCCGTCCGACTGCCAGCCATCGTCGAGAATCAGCGTCTTCATGCCAAGTCTTGCCGCAATCGCGCACGGCATCCGACCAGAAGACATCGCGCCTATCGAGGCGAATGCGCACCGCATAGGACTTCAGCGGCGCTTCGACACCCGACAGGAACGACATCCAGCAGCATCTGGGGCCTGTCCCCCGCGTACAGGTCCGAGCAGGTCAATCGCGCATAGCCGACGCCCAGTCGGTCGAGGTCGAGAGCCCGTTCGTTCACGGCGAATCAGCAGACCGCGCCCTCCGCCTCTACGGAAGTTGGCACGCTATTTCGCGACTTCAACCGAAGGCCCAGGTCGAAGAACTGTCCTCCGACGGTCTGGACGATCTTGACGGCGAGGAGCCTTCTCGATGCCGCCCAGCGCCGCCTTCGCGCGCACCCGGTCGTGGACGGCGGCGAGCGCGGCGGGATCGAACTTGACGACCTTGCGGTCGTAGGTGATGAGGCCGTTGATCTCCGCCTCGACGTCCGTCGTTTGCGTGTAGACGCACCCCGCGAGGCCGCGCCGCGCGAGGTTCCCGACGTGCTCCATGAGCGCGACGAACTTCGCCTGCACGGCCGCGCGGTCGGCGTCGTTGCCCGTGTCGCCGTAGCCCCAGGCGTTCGTCGTCCAGAGATGGTCCGCCACGCGGCAGCCGATGCCGCCGAACTCGCCGAGGAAGCTCGCCCGGCGCGGGTTAACGGGGAACATCTGCGGGCGCGCGCCGTAGTCGTGCTTGTCGATTGCATGCGCGGCCTCCTCCTCACCGAGCGGCTTGTGCGCGGAGCCGCCGCGCAGCTCCGCCTGCCAGCCCCTGTCGCCGCCCTCATAGTCGCACCAGCCCGAGGGTCCGTCCACGAGGCGGGTCGGGTCGTAGCGCTGCGTCCACATCAACGTCGCATGCGTGAGGAATTCGCCCGGCTGCCCCCAGCCCTCGTTGTAGGGGACCCACATGACGATGGACGGCGTCTTCTGTAGGTGGTCCACCATCTCCTTCAGCTCGCGGCGGTAGAAGCCGTAGCGCGCCTCGGCGGAGCCACCGCCGCTCGGCATGTCCTGAAGGACGAGGAGGCCGAGCGTGTCGCAGAGGTGGTAGTATCGGCGCGGCTCTACCTTGATGTGCTTGCGCATCATGTCAAAGCCCATCTTTTTGAGCTGCAGGATGTCGAAGGCCATCGCATCTTCGGAGGGCGGCGTGAGGAGGCCGTCCGGCCACCAGCCCTGGTCAAGCGTGCCGACGATGAAGCGCATCTTGTTGTTGAGGTAGAAGCGGAGGACACCGTTCGCGTCCTTCTTCATCTCGAACGCGCGCATCCCGAAGTAACCGCGCACGACGTCCTCGCTACCCGTCGCGCCGTCGCGGAAGGTGATCGCGAGGTCGTAGAGGGCCGGCGACTCGGGGCTCCAGAGCGCGACCGGCTGCGGAAGCTT
Organism: uncultured Verrucomicrobiota bacterium; assembly: GCA_945834475.1. Lineage (GTDB taxonomy): Bacteria > Verrucomicrobiota > Kiritimatiellia > RFP12 > UBA1067 > UBA1067. The sequence continues at coordinate 1,344 of CAMAHK010000052.1, read as the reverse complement.
GATGGTGATGGGCTTCCCCCAGGCCGCGAGCGCGCCCGAGGCGAGGGTCTCCCCGCCCCGGCGGACCTCCACGCGGCCCTCGGCCTTCGTGAGGTTCCCCGCGCCCACGAGCGTGACGCTCACAGTGCCCGCCTCGATGTCCGTCGTCACTGTGTAGTCCACGAGGTGCGTCTCGGGGACCGTCTCCAGCCAGACCGTGCCGCCGATGCCGCTGGAGCGCGTGTACATGCAGCCATGCGGCTTGAACACCTGCTTGCCCACCGAACCAATGAAGTCGGTCGTCGGATCCCAGACGGCGACGACGAGTTCGTTCGCACCCGGCTTCACGTAGTCCGTGACGTCGAAGGTGAACGGCATCTGCCCGCCCTCGTGCGGCACACCGACCTCGACGCGGTTCACGAAGACCTGCGCGCGGAAGTCCGCCTGCTCGAAGTGGAGCAGCACCCGCTCGCCGGGCTTCGCGGCCGCGTTGAAGCTGCGCCGGTACCACAGCGTCTCCGACGGTTCAAGCAGACGCCCCACGCCCGAAAGCGAGCTTTCGATCACGAACGGCACGAGGATCTCGCCGTCCCACTTCGCGGGGATGCCCGGCGCGTCCTTCGTGACCGCATATTGCCAGAGGCCGTTCAGGTTCGTCCAGGCGTCGCGCACCATCTGCGGACGCGGATACTCCCGCCACGCATTTTCGGGCGTGATCTTCTCGCCCCACGGTGTCTTCATCCCCGGCGCCGGCGTATAGGCGCCGCACGCCAGCGCGGCCATCGCCGCAAGCATCATGCACAGTCGTGTCTTCATGTTGTCCTTTCCTGTTTAAACACTTAAAACCCTCAACCCATCAACCACTTAACCCCCGCCTTCCAGTAGCCAACGCAACACTCGTTGCGTAGCATAGTCATGCAAGTACTTTCCTGTGATTGGTTGGTAGTATAGCAATTTCCAGTTAGGTCAGTAAAGCGTTACGATAGCGACGGAATGAGGACGAGTCGGGACGCTTCGCAAGCTCATTCCACTTCTTCATCACCTGATTGAAGCGGGCATCGGAATAAAGCGCGGCAATCCGGCGGACGATCTCAGCGTCATCAATCCTCTCCGGGTGGCCGATGTAGACGAAGACGTGGAAGTGATTCGACATCACGCCGTAGGCCAGGAGCTTCACGCCTGAAAACCGCGAGACACGTCGGACGAGGTCCACAAGCCGCGTGCGCTCCACGTCGTCAAGAAAAAACGCACGATGGGCGACACGACTGATCAGATGATAACACCGGTTGGGAAGGTTGACGCGAGATTTCCTCACAGCGCCAGCTTGTTGCCGTGTTCGTCGACACGCACGAACGTAATGTCCGT
>CAMAHK010000051.1 GCA_945834475.1 uncultured Verrucomicrobiota bacterium | reverse complement strand
CCGTCTCGGCCTCGAAGATCAGGAGCGAGACCCTGGCCGTCGGGGAGAGGGACCTTGAAGCGCTGCGCGACCCCGCGAAGGACGTCAGGCGGTACACGGACGCGCAGCTGAAGGTCCCCGACGGGGGCAGGCGCGTCGAACGTACGCTCGTCGCGATGTCGGACGGAACCAACGCACCCTGCACGAAGGCCGACACCGCCGGCGTCAGGGGGAAGGACGGAGGCGAGGCGGGGTCGCGGCAGCTGCGCGTCTCGAACTTCTGCGAATACGCCGCCGTCACGGAGAAAGGCGTACCCGTCCCGATCAGGGGCTCGTTCTCCTACGCCGTCATGCACGGCGACATCGGGGAGCTGACGGGCCAGCTGAAACTTCAGGGCGTCGCACGCGGAAGCGGAACCGTGCCGCGCATGCAGTGCGTCGCGGATGGGGAGGAGGCGCTCGAGAAGGCCCTGCGCGACGCCTTCCCCTTCGCCGTGTTCACGAACGACTTCATGCACGCAAGCGGATATCTCAACACCTGCTGCCAGGCGCTCGGAATCGAAGATGCGACGAAGGAGTACAGGACCTGCCGCTCCATCATGCTCAGGCACGGGGCGGGCTCGGCCGTGGACAGGATCAAACGTCTTTACGCCGACAGACTGGCCGCATCGAAGGAAGCGTCATCCGCTCTCGACTACCTCGACAAACGCAGGGACAACATGCGCTACGGATGGCTGAGGAAGAATGGCTACTACATCTCGTCCGCACATGCGGAGGCGGCGGCGAGAATCATCGTCGCGCGCCGGTGCAAGCAGGCGGGCATGCACTGGCGGCTGCACAACGCGGCCTGTGTCTGCGCCATCATCGCCAGGCTGAGAAGCGTTGCATGAGCAAGAGAATCAAAGATTCTTCAACGAATTAAAATCGCACCCTTAGGGCGTCGGGCAGGAACGTCTTTTTTCCATGATTGTGTCAGGCACAATCGTGGAATTTTACAACTGTTTACGGCTGGACGCATTCCTGTTGAGCGCGTGGCTCGATGAGGAGGACGTTTTCGAGAAATGACTTCACCTGCGGCAGGATCCGCTTGGCGGTCTCGCGGCCGAGGTCGTAGACTCTCTGCATCGTTGCCGGATCGTGACAGACGCGGGAGATCGGCAGCGGCGCTTCGGGACAGATCAGGAGGGCACTTCCGGCGGAAACCTGACGATCGATGTAGGCCAGCGTCTCGTTATACCACGCATGCCGCGTTGCAAGAGCTCGGTAGACGGCCGGATAGCGCCGCAGGAACGGCTTGAGGAGCGCGATCTTCCACGAGGGGAACTTGCGGTAGCCGCGGGGACGCGTCGTGATGACGACATTGCGCGCATACCCGAGCGATTCGAAATAGGCGAGCGGAATGCCGTCCGAAAGACCGCCGTCGAGATAAGCACGGCCCTCGATCTCGACGGGACGCGCCACAAGCGGCATCGAGGCCGATGCCTGGACCCAGCGGAGCATCGTCTCGTCCGCCCGGTCGAGCCGCTTGTAGACGGGCCTCCCCGTTTCGCAGTCAGTCACCGAGAGATGAAATGCCATCGGATTCGCCTCATACGCCGCGCTGTCGAACGGATCGAGCTCGAGCGGCAGCTCCCGATAGCAGAAGTCGGCGTTGAAAAGATCACCCGTCTTCAGCAGCGACGTCCAGCTGCAATAACGCGGATCACGCGCGTACTTGAGATTGTAGCGGATCACGCGTCCCGGCTGACGGCTCTTGTAGTTGCAGCCGAAGCACGCCCCCGCCGACACGCCAACCGCCCCGTCAAAGACAAGCCCCGCCTCCATGAAGACATCCAGAACGCCGGCCGTAAACAACCCGCGCAATGCGCCACCTTCCAGGACGAGTCCCGTCTTCATTTCCCCTCCACATCCGCCGTCATCGCCAGCAGAAGCACCCGCATGCGCATTTTGATGTATCAGGCGCCGAACACGGCGCGGCAGTAGATGCCGCTGGGGCAGGGGAAGCGGGGGCCTTCGAGGAGCATCTCGCCGGACTCAAGTTTCGCCTTCGGAAAGAGCTGTCCGAGGATGTTCTCCGCGACCTGCACCGAAAGGCCGGGCGTGTGGGAGGAAAAGAGGACGAACGCCGGCGTGTCGGAAAGAAGATCCTTCACGAGTCCGAGCGTCTCCTTGAGGTCACGCTCGATCTTGTACATCTCGCCGCCCGCGCCGCGGCCGAAGCTCGGCGGATCGAGGATGATCGCATCGTAGCGGCGTTCGCGCCGGAGTTCGCGCTTCATGAACTTGTGCGCGTCATCGACGATCCAGCGGATGGGCCTCTCGGCGAGGCCGTTGAGCCGCGCGTTGTCTCGCGCCCACTCGACCATGCCCTTCGAGGCGTCGAGATGACACACCTCCGCGCCGCCGAGCGCAGCCGCCATCGTCGACCCGCCGGAGTAGGCGAAGAGGTTGAGAACGCGGAGAGGGGACGGGCTGGTACCCGCCGCGGGCGAGGACGCACCGCGGTACGATTGGCAGGTTTCGCGGATCCAGCGCCACTGGGCGCGCTGTTCGGGGAAGATGCCGAGATGGCCGAAGTCCGTGCCGCCGAGCTTGAACTTCACGCCCGCCGTCTCGATTGTCCACTCCTTCGGCAAATTCGCGCGGCCGTGCCAGTTGTTGCCGTCCTCGCGGTCGAACGACGCCGTCGCGCGGTTCCACTCGCCCTGCGGCAGCTGCGGTCGCCACATCGCCTGAGAGCAGGGACGCGCCAGCACGATCTTGCCGAACCGTTCCAGCTTGCGTCCGTCCCCCGAATCAAGTAACTCGTAGTCTTCCACCATCGTCAACCTCTTCTCCAAACCAACGATTGCCGTTACCACGCCTCGGCGTGAGGGCACGCCGGGAACTTAGTCACCCATCTCCGCATCGTAGTAGACATGCAGCGGCACGTTCGGGAGACACGTCTTCTTCTCGATCGCCTCGTCGAGTTCGCGCGCCTTGTCCTCGTCGTACCACCAATAGCTGAAGATGCAGTCCTCGTCAGAGTACTTGCCGAGGATGGACTTCGGCATGCCGAACTTGTTCCAGTAGATGAGCCGCTCGGTGTCGGTCTGCCAGAGGAAGGCGAAGGGACACTGCGCCGCGACAAGCGCGTCGATCTTGCGGTACGCCGCGAGACGCTCTTCGGTCGTCTCCATCTCCTTCTCGGCCGCGATGAGCGCGTCGACTTCGGCGCTCTTGAAGCCGCAGTAGTTGCCCGAGCCCTTGCGGTCCGCCTCGCTCGAGAGCCAGAGGAGCTGCGGATCCTTGAAGATCGAGCCACCCATCGACGCCCACGTCATCTCGAACGAGAACGAGTCCATGTCGCGCATCCAGCCGGCGAAGTCCTTGCGGACGATCTTCATCGTGACGTTGCACTCGCGGAGCGCGTGGTCAAAGAGCGCGAGGAACTTGTCCTCGGAGGCCGAGCGCGAGAGGAACGTGAACGTGAAGCCGTCCGCGTAGCCGGCCTCCTTGAGGAGCGCCTTCGCGCGCTCGACGTCGTAGCCGTAGAACTCGTTCGTGCACGGATGGTCCTTGTCGTAGACCTCGGTGTAGTAGCTCTTGAGGAGGAAGTACGCATTGCCCATCATCGTGCGGTTCATCGTCTCGCGGTCGATGAGGAGCGACATCGCCTGACGGACGCGCAAGTCGTCGAACGGCTTCTTGCGCATGTTCATCGCGAAGCCCTGGAAGCCGCACGGGTGGTGGTTGTGGACGAGGCGCTTGAGCATCCAGTTGCGGTCGAACTTCTCACCGTGCGTCTCGTTGTTCATGATGCGCGCGGTGTAGACGGGATACACGTCGATCGCCTTCTTCTTCAGCGCCTCGAACGCGTTCTCGTTGTCGATGTAGTAGCGCATGACGATGCGGTCGAAGTTGCAGACGTTCCTGCAGCTCGGGAAGTCCTTGCGCCACCAGTTCTTCACGCGCGAGAACTCGGTCTCGATCTGCTCCGCGACGCGCGTGATCTGATAGGCGCCGCCGACCGGCGCGTTGAGGAGGTCGAGCTTGTTGAAGTCCTTCCCGTCGAACGCATGCTTCGGCAGGATGTAGAACTGTCCGCAATGAAGGATGTCGCGCCAGTCCTTCGGCGAGCCGCCCTTCTTCACGAACTTCACCGTGCGCTCGCCGAGGATTTCGGGACTCGCAAAGTCCGCGAGCATCGGCTTCCAGGGACCGGTGTCGTTCTTCTTGTCCATCACCGTATCGAACGTCCACTTGACGTCCGCTGCGGTCACCGGCACGCCGTCCGACCAGTGTGCGCGCACGTCGATCTCGAAGACGTACTCGTTGCCGTCCGTCGAGACGGCCCAACGCCGGGCGAGGCCAGGACAGAACTCCAGCGTCTGCGTGTCGACGCCGACGAGCGGCTCGTACATGAGTTCGAACGTCATCTTCGTGTACGTGTTGTTGTCGACGTACGCGTTGAAGCTCTTCGGCGGCTGCGAGCCGTTGAAGCGGATCGTCCCGCCCTTGCGTGCATGCGGATCCGCGACAGGGTCAATCGTATCCACCCAGTTCGTCGCCGGATGCCAGACAAGAGAAGTCGAAAGGAGAGACGTAGAAAGGAGAAAAGAAAGAATCATACAACCCGCCATCACCATTCAGTTATTCGGTCATTCAGTCATTCGGTCATTAGACATTCATCGCTCCACCGGAAGTCCCCACGACTCCAGCTTATTCGCCATCCAGTCGAACGTCGCCGCCTGCATGTCCTTCGACTTGCCGGCGGGAATCACGGGCCCGCACGCGATGCGGATGTCAATCGTCGGGTCGACGGGACCGAGGTCCTTGAAGATCTTCTTGAAGACGCCCGACTTGCGCGTCGGCTGGCTGCGCGTGTCGACGACGATCGGCACGATCGGCGCGGCCGCACGTTCGGCGAGCTTCGCGCCGATCGAAGAGAACTTTTTGCTGCTGAAGACCTCGCAGCGCGTGCCCTGCGGGAAGATGAGGAAGTGGTCGCCGTCCGTGCGGATGCGCTCCGTGCCGACCTTGAGGATGTTCATCAGGTCCTCGCGCGGCGAGATGCGTCCGATCGGCACCATGCGCATTTCCTCCGCGGCCTTCTCGAGGCCCGGCAGATGCGCAAGGGACGCCTTCGCTACATAGCTGAAGGGACGGAACGCGCGGATGATCGGCGGCAGCAGAACCGTCTCCGTCGTCGACATGTGGTTCGAAAGGAGGACGGCCGGTTCCTTGATGTCGCGCAACGTCTCGAAGCCCTCGATGATCACGTTCATCCCGAGTTTCTCCGCCGTCAGGACGGATCGGAAGCAGAGCTCCTCCCACTTCTTGCACGTGAGGCGGCCAAAGGCGCGGTACAGGCCGGTCTTCGGGAACACGCTGACGACGCCCCAGGAGAAACGAATCGTCGTGAGCGCACCCACCTTCGCACGCTGGGGCGCGCGATGGTCTTCCGCCGTGCGGTACGCGCCGGTGGCGCGGAGTTCCGCCTGGAAATCAGAAAATGTCGTCTTCTTCATTTGTCCCGTATTATAGCAAAAAAGAGCGCGCCGGTCTTTCGAACCGATGCGCTCTGCGGTTTCGCGAACCGCAGTGTTATTTCTGCGTCGCGAGTTTGAGACTTGCGTTGATCAGCTCCTGAAGGTCGCCGTGGAACGTGACCTCGAACTTGACAGGCACGGTCAGCTTGCCGCTTGAGGCATTCCCATCGAGCTTCAGCGTCAGCGAGAGCTCGCCATTCTCGTCTCTCCTGAGATCAAGCTTCAGAACCGAATACATGAGATTGGCAAGTGCCTTCGAGAGGTTGTTGCACATCGCCTCGTCCACACCACCCAACTGGAGGTTGTCAATGATCGGGCTCGCATCCTCAAGGCGCAGTGCACCCACCTCGCCAGGGATCGAATAAAGATACGAATTGCGCAGCATCAGCCTCTTGCCGTCCTTCAAGAAGACCGGCAGCTTGCCATGGAGGCGTCCCGATGCCGAGCCCTTGAAGCCCGGCGACAGCTTGATCAGCTCGTTCGTGTCGATGTCGTCGAGGAACAGGGTGAATCCTGTCGTCAGTCTCGCGGGATCGAGATACAGCGAATAGAGTTTGACATCTCCGCCGCAGACCTTTGCGCCGGCTTCGGTCACGAGAAAGGTCTGCTTCTCCGTCATCCTGAGCATGGCATAGACATCCGTCGCCACCAACCCGGCCGCCGACATGGTCTTGATCCGGGGGGAAAGCGGCGCCACCGTCACGCGGTCGGCAATGCCATCGGCGCCGAATGACGTCGACAGTCCCTGCACGGCGAACGGCACGTTTCCCGAAAAGCCGCAGACCTCTGCGTTGGCGAGCCGTCCGCGCACCATCCACACGGGAACCGGAATCTCGCTCGTCCTCTCGGCCGTCGCGCGGAAGTCAAGTTGCGCCGCAAAGGTCAGGTTCGTGAGCGTCGGCGGCAGAAACCGGCGGACGATGTCGCCGAGCACTGGGTCCCGTTCCGTCAGCCGCGTCTTCGGGATCTCCACGGTCGCCGTCCAGGTTCGCGGTGTTGCCACCGCATTTCCCCCGACCCGGCACGCCGACTTGTCGAGCGACAGGTCGAACGCAACCTCGCCCGCCAGCGTCAACAGCGAATAGTCGACATCAGCCGTCAGCGTGTACGGCCAGTCGAGGAGCAACCCCCTCGCCGTCACCAGCACGCCGCCGCGCCGCGACCGCGTCATCGCGAAATGCGCCGTCACCGTGCGGTTCGTCAGTTTCGTCGACACCTCCGCCGTCAGGTTGGTCGAGAGATCAATCGTGACGTCCGGAATCGGAACAAGCGACGCGTACCAGGGCAAAAGCGCAAGCGCAACCAAGAGAATCCCGACCGGAGCCAGGAGCGTGACGAGCAGGATTCTCTTGATGTAATGGCGCATTCCGACTTTGCTGGGCGTTGCCGCGGGCGAGACGCACCGCGCGGTACGACGTTTAGACGATTTCGCGTACCTTGAGGACGCGCTGCATGGTCTTCGCGAACATCTCGGGTGTCTGGCTCTGCGCACCGTCGCACTTCGCGTGCGGCGGATCGTTATGAACCTCGATGATAAGGCCGTCGGCCCCGATCGCCGTCGCGGCAACCGCCACCGAGTCGACCATGTAGGCGTGTCCCGTCGCGTGCGACGGATCGACCACGACCGGCAGATGCGAGAGGCGGTGGAGAAGCGTCACGACGCCAAGGTCGAGCGTGTTGCGAAGCGCCGTCTCGAACGTGCGGATGCCGCGTTCGCAGAGGATCACGTTCGGGTTGCCCGAAGCCATGATGTACTCGGCGCTCATCAGGAGCTCCTGCAGCGTCGCGGACATGCCGCGCTTGAGGAGGATCGGCTTCTTCGTGTACGAGCCCACCTCCTTGAGGAGGTTGAAATTCTGCATGTTGCGCGCACCGATCTGGATGACGTCAACGTCGTTGAAGAGCGCGATGTCCTTGAAGTCCATGAGTTCGGTGACGATCGGCAGCCCCGTCTCCTTCTTCGCGAGCGAGAGAAGACGGATGCCCTCCGCTCCCATGCCCTGGAACGCGTACGGCGAGGTGCGCGGCTTGAACGCGCCGCCGCGGAGCATCGTCGCGCCGGACGCCTTCACGGACTTCGCGATGCCGACGATCTGCTCCTCGGACTCGACCGAGCAGGGACCGGCGATGACCGAAAACGAGCCGCCGCCGAGCTTCACGCCCGAGCAGTCAATCACCGAGTCCGCCGGATGAAACTTGCGGTTCGCCGCCTTGTACGGCTCCTGGATGCGCTGCACCGTATCGACAATGTCCAGTGCCTCGATGAGTCCGGGATCAAGATGCGCGATATCGCCCACGCAGCCGATGACCGTTTCGAGTTCGCCACGCCACACGCGCGGCTCGATCCGATGAGCCGTCAGGATTTCCTTGAGGGAATCAATCTGGGCCTCGTTGGCCCCCTTCTTCAACGTAATGATCATAGGACGAGTATTATATCACAACTCTACTTCCTTCGCGCCCTTCACCGCGGTCCGTCTCTTTGGTAAAATACCTGTTGTGAAATTCGATCTCCATATCCATTCCTGCCTGTCGCCGTGCGCGAGCCTCGAGATGAGTCCCGCGGCGATTGTCGCCGCCGCGAAGGCCGCGGGGATGGACGGCATTGCGCTCACCGACCATCAGAGCGCAAAGAACACGCCAGCGATCGTCGAATGCGCGCGCCGCGCGGGACTCGCCTGCCTCTTCGGCGCGGAAGTGCAGACGGCCGAGGAGGTGCATACGCTCGCGCTCTTCGATTCGCTTGAGACGGCACGCGAACTCACGGACTGGATTTACGCCGCGCTGCCACGCCGCAAGAACGATCCCGAGACCTTCGGCGAGCAGCCTGTCGTCACGTGGGACGAGGAGATCATCGAGATGGAGGAGAAGATCCTTGCCGCCAGCTGCGCCCATGACATTCCGACGGTCGCCGACTTCGTCCATCGGCGCGGCGGACTCTACATCGCCGCCCACGTCGACCGTCCAAACTTCTCGGTCTTCGGCTCGCTCGGCGAAATCCCGGAACCCTTCGGCGGCGGACACTACTTCGATGCCGTCGAGCTTTCGCGCACGGCCGACGAGGCGACCTGGCGCGACAAGATCAGCAACTATGCGGTCATCCGCTCGTCCGACGCCCACCACCTTTCCGACGTCTCGCGCGTGTGGACCGAAGCGGACGGTGCGTTCACGATTGCCGGACTGAAGGACATCTTCAATCGCCGCGCCACGCGGCTCTCACCTCGACTGACGAGATTCTAGAAAGCCCAATGCCCATGACCCTTAACGAACTCATTGCCAAGATCAACGGCACGCTTGTCGTCGACAAGCCCGACGCCACGATCAGTGCCGCCTATACCTCCGATCTCCTGTCCGACGTGATGGGGCATTGCGGCGACGAATCCGCGTTGATCACAATCCAGAACCATCTCAACACGATCGCCGTCTGCACGCTTGTCGGCGTCGAGGTGATCGTGATCTGCCATGATCGTCCCGTTCCCGACGACATGAAGGCTGCGGCGGAGCGCGAAGAGGTTGCCATCGTCACGACCCCGCTCTCGCAGTTCGCCGCCAGCGTTGCGCTCGCCGAACTCACGCCTGCCGCCCGTTAGTCCTGGCGAGCGACATAGATTTTCACGAGTCGTGCGGTGATACGTTCCATGGGGATTCCTGTGAGCACGTGTACCGCGCGGCGGTACGCGCCGAGCTGCGCGTCGTAGCGCTCGGGATGCGCCAGGGAGGTCTTGAAGTCGATAATCTCCGCCGAGAGTCCCTCGGGTGTCGTGAAGAACGTCACGCGGTCGAAGCGTCCCGAGATCCATTCGCCGTCCGCAAAGACCTCGAACGCCTTCTCGCGCCAGAGCTCGACGAAGCCCGCCGGCTTCGGCAGGTTGAGGTTGAGAGGAAGGTTGAGGTTGGAGGTTGAGGTTGAGGGAGTCGTGAACTCAATTTGCTCGGCGAGCTTGTGGGCGGCGGTCCCTCGGGCGAGCGCTTCGCGGCGGCCTTCGGCGGAGGCAAAGAGGGAGCCTGCCGACATGCCGGATTGGAACTGGAGCGAGGGGAGGCGACGCTTCACCGTACCGCGAGGCGTCCTCGCCCGCGGCGTGGTAACGACCGTCTGCTCAATCGTGGATTGGTCGGTGGCTGGCTGGTCAACGCCGCGGGCGAGGACGCACCGCGGTACGGCGTTGCCCAGTTCGCCGATGTCGGCGCTGCGGACGAGGTCGGAGAATTTTAGTGAAGTGCCGGCGGGATGGCAGATGATTGTCATCGCCTTTTTCGCGCGGGTCATCGCGACGTAGTAGGTGCAGAGCGCCTCCTGCTCGGCGCGATCTTTGCGGAGACGGTAGGCCTCTTCCAGTCCGCCGACACCGCGCGCGACCTTCGCCCCGGGATCGGGCAGCACCCAGTCGTCCCCGACAAGCGGGCCGTCGGACTCGGCGTTGAGCGACTCGTACTCGTAGAGCGGCAGCACGACGTAATCGAACCCGAGTCCCTTCGACCTGTGGATCGTCATGATCTTGATCTTGCCATCCTCGGCGACATTGCGTTTCTTCTTCGCCGCGAGATAGCGCGGGAAGTCCGCAAGGCGCGTCCCGGGTTCGACCCCGAGTTCGAACTCGGCCGCTGTGCGCAACATCTCCGTGAAGCGCTCTTCGGTGAAGACGCTCCAGGCGACGGACGGATCGGACGGGAGGCACTCGCGCAACTCGCGGAGCGTGCGGACGAGGCCCTTCGTTGTGAAGGCGAGCGCCATTTCCTCCGAGAGTGCAGCGGCCTCGGGGATTCCGTTCGGGTATTTCGCCTTGGCGAGCGGCGTCAGCACGAAGTGGCGATAGGTAAGCGCGTCGCCCGGATGGTCCGCGAGCTGCACGAGATCGAGGAACGCCGACAGGGCCGGCGTATCGAGAATCGCGCTCTCGCCTTCCCACACGACACCCTCGAGTCCCAACGCCTTCAGCCGGTTCGCGAGGAGTTCGCCGAATTTGTTGCCGCGCACGAGCACGGCCGCCACCACGCTCTTGCGCCGCGCGTCGCCCGCCTTCTCGCCGAGATGCGCCTTGAGCGCCTCGTAGACGGGGGCGACAAAATCTTCCATCGTCCGTCCCGGCGCGTCGATCGCGCGGACGAAGCCGCCGAGCTCGGGTTTGGCCGAGATATGCTCGGGACACGTCCAGCCGGGGAATTCCTCAAAGATGCGGCCCCGCGCGAAGACGCGGTTCACGGCCTCGACGATCGCCGGACCCGACCGGTAGGTCTTCGCGAGTTCGGCGATCGTGTACACGCCCGAGTTCTTTTCGCGCGTGAAGATGCTGACGTCGCCGTTGCGCCAGCCGTAGATCGCCTGCTTCGTATCCCCGACGATGAAGAGCGACTTCTCGCCGTCCGACTGCTTGGCCTCGTCGATGAGATTCGCGAGCGCCGCCCACTGTTCGCGGCTCGTATCCTGAAACTCATCGAGCGCCCAGGCGCGGAGCCGCGCGTCCATCCGATACTCGAGCGCCAGGCGCTTCTCTTCGGGGAGCGCCTTCAGAAGCCGCGGCACGTCGGCGAAGACGAGCTTCCCCTCGGCGCGAATCTTCTTCGCGTACTCCTCTTCAAACGCGGCGATGAGCTTGTGAACGCCCTTGGCGAGCTCGAGCTTCATCCTGACAACATAACCGAACACGCACTGAAGCGCATCGCGTACGACCAGCGTCTGCTCGCGCGAGAGCGAGACATCCTTACGGCTGAACTTGAACGAAATCTGGTCACCCTGAAACGCGAGGTCGGAACCGAAGAGCACCTTCACATAGCCCTTCGTCGTCCCGAAGCGTCCGCGGAACGCGCGGATCCAATCCGCAAACTCGCCCCACTTCGCATCGCCCGGGAAGGCGGCGCTGACAGCATCCGCCGCGGCCGCGAGTTCGCGCTCCGTCACATGCGCGAAGGCGGGGTCGCGTCCCCAGATCGTCTCGGGATCGCCCCAGGCCGTCGCGTTGGGACGCGCCGTCAGAAGTTCGTGCCACTTCGAGATGAAGCGACGATACGAATCGACGAAGCTCCGCACATCCTCGCGGTTCATCGCCAGCGAGAATGCTTCGACAAACGTCTTCTTGAGCTTCGCTTCCGTTCGGCGCAGGATCGAGAACGAGATCCGTGCGCGTTCGTGCGCCGCCTGATAGTCGTCCATTATCGTGAGCTCGCCTTTGAGCCCAAGCTCATGCGGGAACGCGCGGACGATCCGCATCAGGAAGCTGTCGAGGGTGCCGATCTGCGAGAGATGCTGCGTCGCGAGGACATTGCGGAGGAGCGCAGCGTACCGCCGCCCGCCCTCGGGCGCGGCGCTGACCTGACAACTTGGGGACGCCGCGGGCGAGACGCACTGCGGTACGGATTTCTGCGCCAACAGCGAGACGAAGCGTTCGAAAATCTCTCCGGCGGCCGCGCGGGAGAAGGTCAGCGCGACAATCTCATGGGGCTTCACCCCCTGCTCAAGAAGTTCGATCAGCCGCTCGCCGAGCGCCTGTGTTTTCCCCGTTCCTGCCGAGGCCTCAATGAGAAGATTACTTTCCATCGCTAGACTCCTTCTCACCTCTCACCTCACCCCCCTCACCTTCAGCTTGCACCCGTGCAAGCTGGTCTTCGATCCACGCCTCGCTGACGCTCTCTTCGGGACGCGGCGCGAGCCAGTCGGCGTAGTCGTACTGCCACTCGCTCGTCACGGCCGGCGGCCAGAAGATGCCGCGCTCGATCTTCGCAATCAGTTCGCGCACGAGTGCTTCGGCCTCGGGCACGTACCCGCCGTTCATCGGCTCGGTGAAGACGACGTCGTCCTTCGTCTTGCCGAGAACGCAATAGCACGCCTCGATCGTCTCAAGCTTTGCCGCCGCGAATTCCTCGGACGCGTCAACGTCGAGCATTGCACAGTAGAGCGGCAGCTGGAGCGACTTCCAGACTTTCGTGCCGTCCTTCTTCGTTTCAAAGCTCTTCGCCTTCGCCGCGGAGTCCCACGTCTTGTAGTCGATGACACACCAGGTGTTTGTCGCGGCGTTGTAGTCGATGCGGTCGCATTTGCCGTAGAGGCGGACGGGGTGGGCTGTTACCACGCCTGTCGCTGAGGATAGCGACGGTACGGTGTATTCGATTTCCAGCTTGCGTTCGCAGGCGACGATTTGCCAGCCGGCGGCGCGGCGCTTCGCCTGGATTTCGGCGAAGTTCGCGAGGCGACGCTTCACACTCTCGCCCTGCATCGCGACGATGGCGGGAATGGCCGTGCCGAAGCGATCGACGAGCTGCGCGTCAACTTTCTCTTCGAGGAACGCGCGGATCGCAGCGGGATCGGTCGAGTCTTTGAGTTCGGAGCCGCCGAAGGCCTCGAGCGCCTCGTGAGCGAGGTTGCCGTATTCCCAGCTCGCGAGTTCTTCGGCGCGGTCGTCGAGGCGCTTGTCGCCGAGGATCGACTTGTCCTTCAAGTAGAACGTGAACGGACAGCGCAAGTACGAGTCGAGGCGTGTCGGCGAGATCTTCACGAGCTCCCTGTGCGGCGGCGGAATCGGCAGGGCGAGCTTCCAATTCGCCGGAAGATCCGTGGCCGCGCCTTCTGCGGTGCCCGCCTTCATGCCATAGAAGGCCTTCACCCGCGCGACGAGATCGGCGTCGTCATCTGTCTCGAAGAGGAGTCGCGAGGGTTTGAGCACATCGCCCTTCGCATCGATCGCATGGAAGAAGACCGTCACGCACTCGGGCGCGCGCGTACTGACGGCGAGGCGCAGGATCGCTCGGTCGCGCGCTTCCTTGAACGCGTTGTCGGGGAGTCCCAGCCGATGGCGAAGCGAATCCGGCAGGTAGGGATGTCCCACCGTCGATTCCGGCACGCACCCTTCGCGGAAGCCCGCGATCACAAGCTCGTCCGCCTCAAGGAACGGCAGCTCCATCCAGCCGTCGGTGAGGATGATCTCGCCCTCGTCCGGCTCCAGCGAATACGTGGCCTCTTCGAGGCGCAGGGCGAAGAGCTCGGCGTCGAGTCCCTTCGGGGACCACGTTTCGCATTCAGCGATGAGTTGACTCACGGCTTCGGCGGCGGCGGCAAATTCGCGTGCACCCGGGTCGCGCTCGTCGAGGATGAGATCCTTGAAGATCGCGCCGAGAATCTGACGGAGCGACTTCTTGCGGAGCTGCACTTTCACGAATTCGAAGATGCTGCGCAATGTTCCCTTTGTCTTCAGCGCGATGTCGTCGATCTTCTCGGGCAGGAACTCGGCCTGACGGTTGTCGAGGTCGACGAGAGCCGCCGTCAGGTCAGAGTCTTCTAGATTGAGTTCACGCTTCAGCCAGCGCCGCACGTCCCCGCCGCGAATGAAGGCGGAGAAGACCGAATAGGAGGGCGAACGCAAGAGCGCGACAATCTGGTCGACGAGATGGCCGAGCGACGAGGTTGCGAGCGGAATCTCCGCGGGGTTGTGAATCTTGAGTCCCCGCGCCTTAAACGCCGATTCGATTTCCGGGAAGAACGCCGGGTCGGCGACGCAGAGGGCCGGCAAAGCCTCATCTGGCTTGACGGCGGCAAAGTCGTCCGCGATGCGCGCGGCCTCATCGGCCGGCGTTGCGCAGGGAACTATCTGCCACCGTCCAACCAGTCCCGGCCGTCGCATGTCGCAAGTCGGAAGTCGTTCGGTCCAAACCGTCGGATCGGAAAAATCAATCGTTTCCTCGATTGCGTCTTGGGGAAGCGCTCGGGACTCGGGACTCGGGACTTTTGGGGTGAGGATCGCGGCAATCCGATCGCGCTTGCCGCGGTTGGCGAGGGCGGCGAGATATTTCTCCTCGATTGCCGCGAGATCACGCCAGCGTTCGGCCTCGTCGGGCAGGTCAACGGCGATCGCCTCGCCAACGGCCGCGAAGGTGAGCGCCTTCGGCTCGAGGAGGACGCGCAGGTCGGCAAGCTCCTTCGCGTAGGCGAGATCGTTCTTGCCCAAGGCCTCGCGGAACGCGGCGATCACGTCGGTGCGCGTCGCCAGGGTCGGATCGTCTAGGTCAAGGCGCAGGCCGAGCGGCGTCGTCACCTCGGGCGGGACGAGCGCACCCAGCTTCTCGGCGAGACGCCGGCGCACACGACGTCCCGACTGGGCCGTCGGCACGACAACGCGCACATGCCCGAGCGACTTCGCGCCGCTCGGGAGCGTGCGTACGCGCGCCGCGAGATCCTCTGCGATTCGATCGAGGAGATTCGGACTTAAGACACGGGACATAGGACTGCGGCCTTGGGACTTTGGAGAGTTGGGCCGAGCGGGGGGT
Organism: uncultured Verrucomicrobiota bacterium; assembly: GCA_945834475.1. GTDB lineage: Bacteria > Verrucomicrobiota > Kiritimatiellia > RFP12 > UBA1067 > UBA1067. The sequence continues at coordinate 4,893 of CAMAHK010000051.1, read as the reverse complement.
TACTTCCCTTCGCCGGCGAGGAACGCCGTCGCGTCGGCGACGGCGCGGTCCGTCAGAGCCGCAAGGCACCAGCTTTGCATTTGCGAGCGGGTGATCGCGAGACTCGACGAGGCGCCGATCAGGGGGATCAGACCGAAGACCTTTGTCTCATACGTCTGCTCGTAGTCGTGATGAAACAGGAGCTTGCCCGTCTTCGTATCGCGGATGCGCAAGCGCGCCGTCCAGCGCGACGTGCCGTAGTCGCAGAGAAAGACCGTGAAGACGTTCCAGGCGAGCTTCGTCAGGTCGTCGCCATTCGAGACACACGGACCTTCAAAACGCACTTCGACCGTGCGGTCCGCAAGGCCCGTGCTGAGCGTGAAGCCGGCCTTCTCGAACTCGTCCTGGGCGCGGCGCACGAACATATCCGTCGAGCGCAGTTGCGGAATGTAGTCAACCGCCGGCACCATCTCGTAATGACCGGGTTCGCAGGAGTGGCGTCCGTGATACCCCGGCACGTACACCGTGCGGAAGCCGTGGACGGCTTCGTACTCGGTCAGCATCGCCTCGAAGCCCACAAGAGCCAGCGTCCGATTCGCCGACGTTTCTGTGGCCGTTGTCACCGCCGTCTGCGGATACGGCGTTTCGTTGAAGGTCCAGCAACCCGCCAGGGTGGCCAGGGAAAGGATAACGATCATGTGCTTCATGGCGCAGGTCCTTCTTTAGTCTGCCGTGTTCAGTTCGGCGGCGAGTTTCTTGATGCGGCGCGAGGTGCGGACCGCGCAGAACTGCTTGCCGCACATCGAGCAGTGGTCGTCGCCGTGGGCCTCGTCGGTGAAGGCGCGGGTCTTGAGCCAGCGCTCCTTCGCGCGTTTCGGGTCGAGGCAGAGCGCGAACTGCTTGTCCCAGTCGAACTCGGCGCGGGCCTCCGACATCTTGTCGTCGCGGTCACGTGCCCCGGGGAGACCGCGCGCCACGTCTCCCGCATGCGCGGCGATCTTGTAGGCGATGCAGCCCTGGTGGACCTCCTCGCCGTCCGGCAGGCCGAGGTGCTCGGCCGGCGTCACATAGCAGAGGAGCGACGCGCCGTACGTCGCGGCGGCCGTCGCGCCGATCGCGGAGACGATGTGGTCGTAGCCGGGGGCGATATCGGTCGTGACCGGACCCAAAACATAGAACGGCGCCTTCTTGCAGACTTCTTGCTGACGCTCCATGTTCATCTGGATCTGGTTGAACGGCACGTGCCCGGGGCCCTCAACCATCACCTGCACGCCCCGCGCACGGCAACGTTCGACGAGCTCGCCCAAGACATCCAGCTCCCCGAACTGCGCCGCGTCGGAGGCGTCCGCGAGGCAGCCAGGACGCAGTCCGTCGCCGAGCGACACCGTGACGTCATGCTCGACGAGGATATCCATCACCTCGTCCCAGTGCACGTAGAGCGGATTCTCGCACGTGTTCTCCATCATCCACTCGGCCATGATCGCCCCGCCGCGCGAGACGATGCCCATGATGCGCTTCATCGCCGGCTTGATGTGCTTGAGGAGAAGGCCCGCGTGCAACGTCATGAAGTCGACGCCCTGCTCGGCCTGCGCGCGAATGACGTCCAGGAGGAATGTCGGATCCATCTGCGGAATGTCGCCCTCGAGGCGCGAGATCGTCTCGTAGACGGGGACAGTCCCCAGCGGCTTCGGACTCGCGTCGAGCATGCCCTGACGGATCGCCTTCAGGTCGTCCGAGCCGACGGAAAGGTCCATCACGAAATCGGCCCCCGCGTCCAGCGCGACCTGGAGCTTCTCGAGCTCGTCGCCCTTCCCCGAGTGCGTCACGGAGCGGCCGAGGTTCGCGTTGATCTTCGTCGTGAACATGCGACCGACGCCGACAGGACGGCAGTTCGTGTGGTGGATGTTGAGCGGAATCACGGCCTCGCCGGACGCGACGGCCGCGCGGACAGTCTCGATGTCGACGCCTTCGTCCGCCGCAACGATTTTCATGGCTTCGGTGATAATGCCCTGACGGGCCGCCTGGAGCTGTGTCATAGTCTGTGTTCCTTTTGCTGAGAAATTGAAGTGAAGAGTTGAAGTTGAAGAATGGTGGTTTAGTTATTTCCTGTCGGCACAACCGTACCGCGAGCCGCCCTCGGCCGCAGCGTTGTTCAGCAGAAATCCTTTTCGATCTCCTTCAGCTTGAGAATCGCCGCGTAGGGGTCGTCGCTGGCGCAGACGGCGCGGACGACGGAGTAGTTGGTTGCACCGGCCTTGAGGAGCTCGGGGAGGCGCTCGAAGTCAATGCCGCCAATGCAAACGGCCGGGAACGGCACCGACTTCGCCATTGCGACTGCTGTCTCGACGCCGAGCGTCGGATCGGGAATGTCCTTCGTCGGCGTCGCCCAGACGGGTCCGCAGCCGATGTAGTCGGGCTTTTGCGGAATCGCCGCGCGGGCCTGGTCTGGATTGTGCGTCGAGAGTCCCACGATCTTGAGCGACGGATACTTCGCGCGCACCTCGGCGACGCTCATGTCGTCCTGCCCGACGTGCACGCCGTCCGCCCCGACTTCCGCCGCGATGGACGGATCGTCGTTGACGATGAACAGCGTCTCGGTGCCGTGCGTCACCGCGCGCACCTGACGCGCCATCGCGACGATCTCCTCGCGCGGACAGTGCTTCATCCTGAGCTGGATGATCTTCACCCCCGCCTTCACCGCCGCCTTGGCGCATTCGACATACCCGACCTTCGGGTTTGTCATGACTAAGTAGAAACCAAAGTTTTCCATTGGTGATCTCATTCTTGAACCTTCGACCTCCACCTCAAATTCTCTTATCCCAATTCTTGAACACGACTTCTTGTCCGTTCGCCTTGATTGCCGCGTAGACGTCCTTCGGCGCACGCTGGTCCGTGAGCGTGAACTGCGCGACGTCCGCCGCGTGTTCCTTCTCGAGGACGGCGTATCCGCCCGGGGTCACGCGCGAACCGGCGGACATGTTGTCGGCCGCGTACTGGACGATGTAGTCGCGGAAAGCAGGGGCCTCGCGCGTCGAGACCGTCATGCAGCACTGCGGGAAGACGATGCGGAACGCGAGCATCATGAGGTCGACGTCTTCTTCACTCACCTCGTGCGGCGGAACGAACCCGCCCTCCACGCGGCAGAAGCGCGGGAACGCGAACTGCACCTTCGCCTCGTAGCATTCCTTCATCAGGTAGAACGCGTGCGCCGCGAGGGACGCCGCCTCGGCACGCCAAGGGCAGAGTCCGAGGAGGAACGCGACGCCGAGCTGACGGAAGCCCGCCTTACCGGCTCGGAGCTGCGTCCAGAGGCGGAACTCGTAGTTGGACTTCGGTCCCGCCGGATGGAAATACTTGTACTGCTCGGGGTCGTACGTTTCCTGGAAGCAGGTGAGCGCCTCGTAGCCGGCATTGAAGAGTTCACGGTACCCTTCTTCGGTCTGCGGCGCGACCTCGAGCGAGAGGTTCGAGAACATCGTCTTCAGCATCCGTCCGACTTCGGCGAGATGCTCAACCGAGTTGACCTTCGGATCCTCGCCCGCCACGATGAGGAGCGAGTCGATGCCCGTCGCGCGGATCGCCTCCGCCTCGAGGCGAATCTCGTCCATCGTCAGGTTGCGGCGCACCGTACCCGAATGCTGCACGCGGAAGTCGCAATAGCGGCACGAGTTGATGCACGTGTTGCCGATGTAGAGAGGCGCATAGACGCTCACCGTCTTTCCATAGTAGCGCCGCCGCGCGAGCTGCGCCTTCGCGCGCATCTCAGGCATAAACGGATACGCGGCGGGCGAGATGAGATTCAAAAGGTCGAACCAGTCGTGCTTGTCCTTAGCCAAAGAAGCGGCGACCATCTCGGGCGTCACCTTCGCGTAGTAGGCTTCGACTTGGTCCTTCGTGTATTTTAATAGCGGAAACATTCGGTCATTCAGTTATTCGGTCATTTGAAAATATCCATCGGGCTCGTCGCCGAGGCCGTCGACCTCACGCTCGGCGGACGCGCGGTGATCGCGAGCTCGGCCGCCTGGATCGCGAGGTTGAACGCCTTCGCCATCTTGACGGGATCGCCCGCCGCCGCGACGGCCGTGTTCGCGAGGACCGCATCGGCGCCGAGTTCGATCGCATCCGCCGCGTGGCTCGGGAGCCCGATGCCCGCGTCGACGACGACCGGCACGTGGCTCTGCTCGACGATGATCTCGATCATGTCACGCGTGCGGATGCCGCGGTTCGAACCGATGGGCGCCCCGAGCGGCATCACCGCCGCCGCGCCCGCGTCCTCACAGTGGCGCGCAAGGACGGGATCAGCATTGATGTACGGAAGGACGACCATGCCGAGCTTCGCGCATTCCTTCACCGCGGCGAGCGTCTCGATCGGATCGGGCAGCAGGTAGCGCGCGTCGGGATGGACCTCGATCTTGATCCAGTTGTAGCCGGCGGCCTTGCCGATCTTCGCGATGCGGATCGCCTCATCGGCGTTGCGCGCGCCGGACGTGTTAAGCATCACCTCAACCTTCGAGCGATCGATGACGCCAAGTATGTCATCCTCCGCCGCGTTCTCCTCGTGGACGCGCGTCAGCGCCGTCGTGATGAGCTCGGTGCCGCTCGCCTCGAGCGCCGCCTTCAGCTGTTCCTTCGAGGCGAACTTGCCGGTTCCCAAAAAGAAGCGGCTCGTGAACTTCTTGCCGCCAATGACAAGATCTTTCATCTCGTGTTCCTTTCGCAGGTATTACCCTGATCAAGTTTCAAGCGGGTCTTTTCTCAGCACCCAGACGAACCCCTCGCCCGGCAGCACCCCGCGTAGGCCCGTATTATAGCATAATTATCGATCCCGAGAGTCTGTCTCAGAAAATGCCTATTGATGTGCCCAGTTTGTCAAATGGGAAGTGTACCGTGAAGGGGAGTGCGTAGCTGATGGTT
>CAMAHK010000050.1 GCA_945834475.1 uncultured Verrucomicrobiota bacterium | reverse complement strand
GTCCACTACTACTGGAGCATGGTGGAGAACGTGCGCGTCGGTCGTCGCGTCTTCCGTATCGCCCGAGGCGAAGCCGAGCCGCCGAAGGCGGTCGCTAGAGGCGTGCACCAGGCGCTCTACCTCGGCGAGCTGAACGACTCGCAACGCGAGGAATGGCAGCGCACCATCGAGGCCTTCGAGGAGAAAGGCAACGTCAGGCAGCTGAAGCTCTTCCCGGAAGACCGTGCGCCCGAGACGGACGACGGACAAGTCGTGCGCATCCGCATTGCGTCCAACCCTTCATCCTCCCCGACAACCGCAACGTCCTGTCATTCAACTGGTTTTCAATCTCGTGGATTTTGTACCATTTCACCCCTTATGCCTTGCAACAAGACTTTTTTACGCGCATTGTTCGGCGATGGTTTTGTCTTCAGCGGTCCGTCTGCCTCACGCTCGACATCCCACCCATGCCATTCCCGGAACGCATGATAAGTCCAGCTCCATCCGTATTCCTCAAATATTGAAATGCAGTCGGCGAGATACTGTTCGGCGTTAGGCGCCCAGGCAATCGCCGAGAATTCCCCGACATAGATAATTGCCCCGTGCCGTTTCTGGAAATCGAGCACTGGCGCGAGATTTTCTTTCAGATATTCCTTATTCCAGCCCCTTCCGACATTCGGATAGGCGAGAGTCTTGAACTTATCTGGATCTTTTTGCCCTACTCCTTGGTGCGTATAGGCATGCGGGTAATACATGTGGACTTGGTAGATGATATTGGGCAAATTCGAGACCTTCATCCATTCGTAGGCTTCCGGGCCATCCGAGCAAAGCGACTCGAAGATGATTGGTGTCACAGGATCGATCGCGCGAATCGCTCGCGCGGCGCGTTCCTGTAGCGTCCAGTAATCGCAACCCGCTGCGCCTTCTTTTTCTTGGGTCGGTTCGTTGAAGAGATCGTACCCCCAGATTCGTGGATGGCCATTGCACTTTTTCGCGATTGTGCGCCAAATATCGATGAAAACCTCTGCCAATTTCGGATCGTGGAACATTGCTTTTTCGCGATCAATGCGACTGCCGCCCGGCGGAACATGGACATCGACTACAATATCAATGCCATAGCGTTCGGCCCATGGCAGCACGTCTTTTACAAGATGGTCAATCTTTGAATCAATCCAGCGCCGATAGTCATCGACATCGCGGTTCGCTTCAGGGTTTCCCCATCCTCGCACCATCTGATAACGCGCGAGCGTTACACCCCATTCGTGTAACGTCTTGAAATCATCCTCCGTACAATCACCCGATGGCAACATCACGCCGCGCTGCATCGGACGCTCCAAGACGCGCTTTGAATAGCGGCATTTTGTCGTCGAGCGATCGACCGGGAAAAGTGGCTGTGCCTCTTCCACACGTAGCGAAGCGAGATTGAAATCAACGGCTCCGATTGTTTCTTGAAGCCCGAGATAAATCTTTCCATCAGTTGGCTTCATTTCCCGCAAATCAAAAGCAGCTTCAATTGTGCACCATTGCCAATCACCCTCGCGCTGGGGACCCGTCAGATACTGCGTTTGATTTGACTTTTCATCAACAAACATCAGCATGACCTTGAAGCCGAAATAGGAAACATGCGAACGTTTCACGCCTTTTCCGCGCGAGAGGATTGATACTTTGACCTTTTTTCCGGCGAATTGTGATAAATCGTAATCCGAATAGGCCATCGCCGTATTCTTTTCATTCAATGAAATAGAAAGAATATCATTTTCAAGCGTTGCACCCTCCGGAATATTCCAATCGAAGCGCGGCGATACCTCGCCTGAGACGGCAACCTCGCCGAAACCATTGACGGCGGGGAACAAAAATGCGGCGCAAAGCGCACCGCATTTCAGGATTAGATTACAGATTCGCATTCTTATCCTTTTAAACCTGTTATTGCGCCGTAATCGGGCAGGCGACGCGGAAACCGTTCTCGCCGTATGCAGAATTGGACCCAAAACCAGCGCGTCTTGCGCAACGGCACTGCCATGCGCCCTCTGCGTGCCATCCGCCGCGAACGACGCGTTGGGTGCCGCTCGCTGGTCCCGTCGCGGGATCGACCTTGCTGATATCATCCTGATACCAGTCAAGACACCATTCATACATATTGCCGAGCATATCGTAAAGTCCCCATGCATTCGGCTCGTATGATCCGACCGGAGCGGAACCTTTTTCCGGGCCGGAATCCTTTGGAGCTAACTGTTTAGTAGATTCCCCGCTGTTGCCAGTAAAACGGGCGAGCGGAAGGACAAACTGATCAGGAGTATAGCCAGCATTTTTGTCGTCAATAAGATTTTGCCCATTGTATAGTGCAGCACCCTCGCCGGCACGGCAGGCGAATTCCCACTGGGCTTCGGTTGGCAATGTGAAGCCTGCGACGCCAGTGCGATTGCGTAGATTTTCGATGAAGCCGTTGCTGCCCAAAATGCTATCATACGAAACACAGTCTACCGGGCGCGTCGCGTAATATTCAAGATTGCTGAAATATCCTTGCCTCTTGCCAATTAGAATTTCATACTGGCGCTGCGTAACTTCATACACACCGATCCAGTAATCAGCGGCAAGCGTGACTTGATGCGCAATTTCATTATTTACGCGGCCCAACTCTCCTACCGGGGCCCCCATCGTCCAAGTCACGTTCGCGGCAGGTATGTGGCGCAGAACGAGCACATCTGTTTTGTAGCGTTTATCTTGAACGCCGCCTGGTAGTGCCGCCGCGCTCGAATAATATTTTACAGTATTGGCGGCCTTGAGATCGACCGCCATGATTTCCGGCGGACAATCCAATGCCCAAGCCTTGACGCCGATGCGGATTCTGGAATCGGTGATGACGTGATCCGGCCACGCCTTGTGGGGCAGCCACGAGAGCGTATGCGCACCGTCTTCGACTTTCTTGTTCACATCCCCTGAAACGTACCACAGGTTCTCGTCGCCGATCGACACCCACACGTCGTCCGTCGCGTTCGTCTCGACCGACAGCGTGATGATCGCCGGCGCGCTCAACGTGTACGAGACAGTCACCCGCCGCGTCGCATAATCCTGCGTTGCCGTGACGTCCGACACCTGCGGCGCGTCCGCCCAAACCGTCGCCGCGAGAAGCGACGACACCAATGCCAATGCGTTCTTGTTCATGCTATCCTTTCTGCCTGAGAGTTAACGAATGTTGAGTGTAAATCCGGTCGGTTTGCTCGAATTGAACTCCGGCAGCGCCGAGAATTCCTCCGAACCGATTCTCGCGTCCAGGCGCGGAAGCACGGAAAAACCCGCATCCGTCACGCGAGCTTCCACCGTGCCGATCGTCGCATTGGCCTCCGACACGCAAGGCCGTTCAACCGATCCGCTCACGATGCAACTTGCCGCATGAATGAGGCTTGTTGACATCAGCGCTAAAGCGCCGCACAATACTAATTTCAGCATATAGCATCCTCCTTTTTTATTTTAGGCTGTTTCTCATTTTAGCGGACTACTCCGTCGGCCCCCACTCGATCGGGAACCAGGTCCGGTAGTAGTTGTCACGGTCCCAGGTGTTGCCCGCGCTCGCGTAGTCGCAGAAGACCACGGCCTCGGGATAGCTCCCCTCGGGATTCTCGCTGTGGCTGCCGATGTCGAGAACGGCGTTGAACGCCATCCAGACGCCGTCCGTCGGCGAACGGACGGCCGAGAAGCCCGGCATGGCCTGCCCGTCGCGGATGCCGCCGCGGAACGGCTGCATCTGGTCGCCGGAATCAAGTCGGTTGTCGCGCGCAAGTAGCACCGGCCCGCGAGTGAAGGCCACGTAGTGCGGCCTGACGGACGGCTTCGCGTCGCTGTCCGCGAACGCGTCCGGCACCGCGACGGGGCCGTCGGCGATCGTGTGCGCCACGACCGGCATGTCGAAGCGGATCTCGACGACGTCACCAAGGATCCATTCGTGGTCGACCGTGAAGTACGAGCCGGCCGTCACACCGGGCAGTGCCTTACCATTCAGCTTGACCATCGTGCCCTTGCCCGCCCATTCGGGAATGCGGAACTTGAGCGGCACTTTGCCGCAGCCCTCAGTGTGGCTCACCACGCGCGCGAAGTCGCCACGCGGATAAAGCGAGTACATGTCGAACGCGACCTTCTTGCCATTCGCGAGCTCGCCCTTCACAAGCGCGGAGGAATAGAAGTTGAACACGGCCTCATTACCCTTCGTGCGGAAGAGTTCCTTGAGGAAGCAGAGGAAGCCGCGCGGACCGTTCGCCGTGCAGCAGTCCGTGTGCATGAAGCAGTGGTGCTGCCCGTGGTAGCGGTTGCCAGAGAGCGGCGTGTAGCCCGCGAACTCGCTGCCGTCCGCCTTCATCGCCCCGAGGTAGGCGTTGTAGAACGTGCGCTCGAGCTGGTCGGCCCACTTCGTCTCGCCCGTGATGTCGAGCAGCTTCTCGCAGAAGCGCATCCACGTGGTCGTCACGCAGGTCTCCTGCAGACGCACATAGGGGAGATGCTGCTTCTTCGCACCGTGGAACCAGGCCTCGGAGCAGGCGCAGCCGCCGGCGAGGTTGATCTCATCCGCGATGATCTGGTTGCCCGTCGCAATCGCAGCGTCGAGGAGCTCCCGGCGTCCCGTCACCTCGTAGTATTCGATGAGCCCCTGGTAGCAGCTCATCATCTCGTACGCCTTCCAGCGATTGTGCTTCATCACGTAGCCGCCGTGCGTCTCGGGGACGTTGCCGTGGCCGTTGCGGTCCGCCACGGAGATTCCCTTGAGGGCGAGGTCGAGCAGGCGCGGCCCCGACTCGGGCTCGGTCATGCCCTTCACGAGGTAGGTCGCGAAATCGAGGTATTTTTTGTCGTTCGTGCGGTTGTAGAGCCACATCACGGGCTCGAGGATGGACGAACTCGCGTAGCCGCTCCAGTTGCCGGTCTGCCAGAGCTCGCGCCCGCGCTTGCCGCCCGGGCCGATCTGATCGATGACGTAGTCGCACACGCGGCGGCAGGCGTCCAGCACCTTCTGGTTCTTTGTGTCGTCGTAGTAGTGCAGAAGCCCCATCATCGTGTACTTCATGCCCCACACGTCCCAGCCCTCGCCGCAGCGAAGCTCGTCCGGGTAGTTGCCGATGTAGCCATTCGGCTCCTGCGAGGCGAGGATGCGCTCGACGCCGCGGTCGATGGACGCCCTCAGCTTCGCCGAGCCCGTGTACCTGATGTAGGGCACCGCGGAGTGCATGTACTTGCCCCAGAACTCCGTCTGCCACCAGCCATGGCGCTCCGTCTTCTCCTGGAACGGCGCGGTGAGGTAGTCTATGTCGGTTCCAACGACGTGGTGCTCAATCATCTGGTCAAGCCGGCCGCCAAGATAGCCTTTGAGCCGGACCTGCGCCAAAGCGGAGGAGACTAAGAACACGGAGAGTCCCGTTGCAATCACGGCCGCAGGAGAGATGGCAGAATTGCGATGAGTTTTCATACTCGTATCATATCACAAACAATATGCTTTTACGCGCACAAATAACACCTGTTTTGCGAACACCACTGTGCCCGGCAAGCCGATTTGTGCTAAAATGAAGATATGAAGAATAATCTGGCATTCAGGATGCTTGTCCAGCTCGACCTTCGCCATACGGCTTCACGCGCCATGACGAGCGGCGTGCTGCGTTTTGCATCCGCACACCGCGATCTCGAGGTACAGTTCACCTCCTGCGAGCCCAACGACTACTACCGCGCCTGGAAGCCGAACGCACTCATTACAGACGCTTCCAGCCAGACCTGCACACGGGAGACGCTCGCCGATCTGGCCGGACGCGCCATCGTCTATGTGAACACCACGCCGCGAGCCGACCTGCGCCGTCCGTACGCCACGATCACGACCGACGAACGACAGCTCGCCCTCACTGCGACTGATCTCCTCTTAGGCAAGAACCTCAACACGTTTGCCTTCGTCGGTACGCTCGAAAAGGCCAAATGGAGCGAAGCGAGGAGAAGACTTTTCCAGGCCGCGCTCAAGAATCGCGGAAAGCGCCTGCTGACCTTCACCGCGCCCGCCGCGGCAGACTGGCGAACCCAGGAACGAGCCCTCGCAGACTGGCTACTCAACCTGCCCAAGCCCTGCGGCATCTGGGCGGCCTGTGACGCGCGCGCCAAGCAAGTCCTGGACACCTGCCGCCTCGCGAAGATCGACGTTCCCGATCAGATCCAGGTATTGGGCGTGGATGACGACAACTACATTTGCGAGCTCACGCTCCCGTCGCTCTCATCGATCGCACCCGATTTCGAAGCCGGCGGATTTGCCGCGGCAGAATTCCTCTACGGGATCCTCACCGGATCCAAGGTCGCGACGCGAACCGTTCTGAAATTCAGCATCAAGGGCGCCGTGGAACGCCTCTCGACCGCCGACGTCAACGGCACCGCACGACGCGTGACAGCCGCACGAGAGTACATTCGCAAACATGCCACGGCGGGGATCTCCGTACCGGACGTGGCCGCAAGCCTTGGCGTTTCCACGCGTCTGCTGGAGAAGAACTACCGCGCCGTCACTGGGCGCACGGTTCTTGCGGACATCCAGGCCATGCGGCTCGAGAAGGTCAAGGACATGCTTCGGAAGACGACGATGCCCATCGACAACATCGGACCGTTATGCGGATTCAACTCGCCATCACATCTGAAGAAGCTCTTCAGAAGCACCTTCGGCATGACTATGTCCGACTACCGGCGGAGCTGAGACGTCCCGCCGAAGTTCATTTGGCATGGGATCGGCTGCTGATCTGCAGACAGGTCAAGGTCCAGAACGCGCATGCAAAGCCGGAGACCTGAAGCTGAAGCTGCTGCGGGAAAGCGTAGATTACGGTCACGACGGGAATCCACACGCACCAGTTGGTGACGAGATTCGGCAACAGTGCGCGCGTCAGGAACGGACGCGGAAACTCGGCCTTGAAACGGCGAAACGAGAAATCGCGCGAGAACCAGAAGTAGACACAGGCATTGACCGGCGCGGCATAGACGACCGTGATGACGAACTGATCGACCAGCATCTTCACCAGCAGGGTCTGCCCGTCCGTCCCGTCGCCGAAAAGCCAGCTCTGTCCACGATAGATGAAATCGTAGACAATTCCGCCGAATCCGCCCCAGAGTCCCTGGGCGAGCGCGGACCAATAGGCGTATTTCGGACGGATCGACTTCACCGTCACGAGAAAGACACCCGGCAACACGCCGCAGAAGAAGAAGCGGCTCAGGAACGATGCGAGGCAGCCGCTTTCGACTTGCCAGAGCCGCAGCGGTTCCAGCATCGCGGCAAAACCGGGACAGCCGTAGTAGGACACGACGGTGGCCACGGACAGGAACCACAGCACCACCATCGGCAGCCAGCAGGCCTTCACGGAAGCCCACCCGACCCGAGCCGCCATCAGCACCTCCGAAGCCCCGTCCCGATGTGTCAGCGACATGGACACGCCCCTCTCTCCGAACACGTCATTCCGCGAAGAACTCGAACACCGTGTCGCGTCCGATTTCGGAAAACGTGCCGACCTTTATTTCGCGTCCACAACCAAAGTTAAGCTTCACCGTCAACTTCATTTAGAGCCTCCCTTATGGCGGACGCGCTTAACGACCTTTGGCGCGGACTCGAAATCGCCATCAAGCGTCTTGGGAAACTTGACAAGCCGCAGCTCTTCCTTGAGCATATCCTCAACCGCTTCAAGCCGGTTCAAGGCAAACAGCACCTTGAAGAATGTGTCGGTCGAGGCAAGCCCCGTCCGCTCCAACCGCGAAATCGTCGTCATTGGAACACCCGAGCGCCGCGCAAGGTCGGCCTGGGTCCAGACCTCTCGCTGACGCGCAAGCCGAACCAGCTCTCGCAAACTCGCCAGCACATCTTCAACTGTCGTTAGCGGCAATATCTTGTTCAAATCGTTCATAACACTATATTACCACAATATATTGCCGTTGCCAATGGTGCTACGCTTCCCTCAATATCATGTGCCACCCATGTTCGCCCCCTATTGCACCCTGCCATGCAGAGCGCACTCACTGCAATTGCCATTACTTTCATGCACGTTTTCATCGTGTTTATTCCGCATTTCAATGTCGTCTCCTCAACGGACATTTTCTCTTAGCCGTTTTCGCGCCAAGGCTATTCCTTCGCTTGTGGCAGGAAACACATGAATTCTATATGGAGATTCATACCCACGATACGGCTCATTCTCATCAGGAATGGAGCGACATGCAATCAGGCACCAAAGTTGAGAATCATCGCATGGCGGTTCGAACTTAAGCATTTCGGAAACGAGAAATACGGCGATTGAGCGGTTGTCAATCTTCGCGTCCGCCGATTTGTAAATTGTCCGCACGCGCGTTTCCGGCGATAGTTCAAGCCTCATATAGTGCCGCATTTGTTCGTCCCAATAACCGCCGTCAATCGCCATAACGACATCCATCAACGACTCATCAGAAGGTTCCTCAAGAAACCGGCTGTAGAGCTTCGCTGCACCCAATAACGCAATCTCGATTTCCCTGCAGAGGTTGGGATACCATTTGAGCGGCGAGCGTTCCAGTTCCGGTTTGCGGCCTTTGCGCATGTCGTATGGCGCGATGACGACCGAGACGTTCTTTATCCCCACCGCCGACGCGAGATAGAAGATGTCTTCGATCGCATCGTCTCCGACAGGCACGCACCCGATTGTCACCGCCTTGCCGTGGATCATGATGTCGCCGCCGAGATTCGTGCGCCCGTCCGCTTTCGCGCGCGCCCTGTCCGACGCGTTCGGATATGTCACCTTGAGGGAAAGATAGTAGCTCGAATTCGGGTTCAGGTATCCGATCCCGTAGATGCCCTCCGGAATCTGCCCGTCGCCCTCGCGCAGTTTCGGACCGAGCGTCCCGCTGAACGCCGTCATCGGATAGATGCGAGGGGCTTTCCAGCCAGGTGCGTGGACTTCGACAGTCCGCTCGTTCTTGAAGGCGAGTATCCGCAGCTTTCCGCCAGCGCTTGCCGCAATGCCTTTCAGCTTCGGCTTCTTCGCGAGAATCGCCGCCGTTCTGTCCGCAATCGTGTGCCGCGACGTCTTCGACGCAATCACGCCACCGCCAAGCTCCACCGTTTCGCGGATAGACCAGCCCTTCTGCCACGCCACCGCCGCCACGCCGCCGGCGAAGATGACGCCGCCAACAACGACTCCAATTGCAATGCTTCTGATTTTCATCGTAAGCCACCTCTGTATTGACTATTCCACCTTGATCATATCGACTAACGAATTGAAATACTCCTGGCTCCAGATGTCGAGGCATGAAGTGTCCTTCAGGAACGGACGGACATCGTCGCTCGCCGCCTTGAAGTCGATTGTCGCAATGCGCTTCCTAAACGCGGCGACGAGCGCTTCGCGCGAAGAAAGGTAGATTTCGAGGGCGGACTCCTTGCACCGCTCCACAAGGTGCCCCAAATGGCATGCATAGCCATTCCTCACATACCACTCAAGATCGTACCAGTCGCGTCCCTTGGTTCGCGTGCGCCAGGCACGGAAAAGAGCAGCGCTGACCTTTCCGGCAAACAGATCGCCTATCGAATAGGTACGAATCCAGCGCGACACCGGCTTGACCAGCAACTTCTGCTCTGTCGAAAAGCCCGGCGGCGGATCAATGTCTACCTCGATCTTGACCTTGATCTGCTTTTGCGTCGTGAAGCCGATCCTGAACACCTCCGACGACTCCTTGAGAAACGCGCTCTCCACGGACGACGGGCGCCCCTTGTGCTTCAACTGGATCTCCACCTCCTTCCCCGCGAGGGCGAACTCCTCCTTTATCGCCGGAAAGTACGATTCGAAATCAAACGACGGGTCTGGCTTAAGGAGAGAAAAATCCATGTCCTCGGAAAACCGTTCCATTCCGTAGAAGAGGTGCAAACATGTTCCGCCGTAGAACGCCGCCTTCTCGAAAAATCCGCCTCGCGCAAGTCCCGCAAGCGCAATAAGCTGCATAACCTCCTGCTGAACGGCAAGCCGCTCGGCAGCAGACTTCGGCGCATAGCTTTCAACCATGGAATCGTAGAGCGTCATGAGAACATCCTTTCCAATGCCTTCATCAAAAGCGGCTTGTGTCCACACGCCGCCATTTCCCTTAAGATTGTCTTGTCCGGATTTCCAAATACATCGAAATCAAAACGCATGTCGTCCTCCAGAAACGCCCTTAGCGAATCGGGCGACGAGATTCTCAGGTTGGATCTCGACAAGAGCAGATCACCAAGCGCCTTTTCCGGCGACGCAACGAGAAAGCCGCCTTCACCGTTATCCACCGTCCTAACGCCTATCGAGAACCAGTCACTAGGTACCGTGCGATACAAGAATTCTCCGATCGGTGTTGCAAACCGCTTTGCGCGCTTGACACAAGCAGACATCGTTGCAGTCACGCGCTCTGGAATGAGGCCATACATTGAAAGCGCCGTTTCAAACGACACAAACGACGGGCCATACAGAGCGTTCGCGACAACACGCGAATCAAGGTCACGTCCGCTGATTTTCGGGGAGAGACAGTAAAGTCCGCGCTTGATGCGGACAAGACTGCCCTCATCAACAAGCGCGGCAATTTTAGCAAGAACTGCCGAATAGTCGCCAAATTCACCCGCGATAACATCGGTGGTGAATGGTACAGCGCCAAACTTCAACAGTCTTTCTCTTTGCAAAATATCCACAGATAATCAACTCCTACTTGATTAACTGCGCACATTCTACAAAAAACAGCATCTCCAAGTCAATCCCCTTCTCGCTTTCATGCCAGTCCCGGACAGACTTCGGCGGAGTCTGGATTGGTGCGTTCGTCAAGGTCTGAGCGCACCTTGTTCATGTACTGACCCTGTTTAACGTAAAGCGCCATTTGCGGTTTTGGTCGCGCTTGGAGGCGTAGGCGATGCCAATGCGCGGGGCGGCGGTGAACTTGACGCGCGCGCCGTCGCTTTCAAGCCAGAGGCGATTGGAGCGAAAGAGGTCTTCGCGGTTGAGCGAGCGGTCGATCTTGAGAAGCTTCGTCAACCGCCCCGGGCCTTCCGCTCCTTCGACACCGCGAATAAGCACCGCCTCTGGACGTCCTTCCGGCCCCGTCACAACGTTCAGCATTTCGTGCATCCCGTAGCAGAGGTAGATGTAGGCGCAGCCGCCCGGCGAGTACATCACGTCTGTCCGCGCCGTGCGCCCCTTGTGCGCATGGCAGGCCGTGTCCTTCTCGCCGCAGTACGCCTCCGTCTCGGTAATGCGCCGCCGAATGACGGTCCCATCATCCATCCGACGGCACAGCCACGCGCCGACAAGTGCCTTCGCTGCCGTCACCGCGTCACCCGCATAGTCCTTTGCCGTCAATCTTCGCATCACTTCTCCTGCGGACAATCCTTGGTCCACGCCAGTCATGCAAGCAGCCACTTCCACGCCGGCACGATACGAATGCCGTCCAACTCGTCTTCGTCGTCCCATGTCACAATCGTGCAGTCGCGTATTCCTGTCTTGTCGCGGGCGAGTTTCAACGCTCCCACCTCTCGGTCAAATGTCGCCGCATCGGACATCGCATATGAAACCTGGACCAGGCTCTCCTTGTGCGACACTTTGTCGTGAACATGAAAATCGACCTCGGTTCCGTCGCCATTGACGAGATAGGAAATCTTACCCGCCTTGCGGCGCAACGCCATGAAAACGACGTTTTCCAGCATCCACCCCCGCTCGGCGTCGTTCTTTACACACATCGCGCGTATGAGCCCGGGGTCAACCAGATAGTATTTGTCTGGGTTCACGCGTTTCACCGCAAGCGAATCGGAACGAACCGATACGGAATAGGTGAGATAGGCGTCCTTGAACCAGTCAAGATAATCGGCGATGCTCTCGCGGTTCGCGGGCAGGGAAAGATTCTTCAGAACCCCGGAGATGCTTCTCGTAGATGCCTTGCGGGCATAGTTGTGGAACAGATATTCCAACGTGTACTTGAGCACCTGTACGCTCGGCACGACATGACGCTCGATGATGTCCCTGTAGAGAACGGCATCGACATATCCCTGGAGCATTGACGCGCGCATCCCGTCGGACACATCCTGCACGTCGGGGAAACCGCCGCGCTCCACGTAGTCCGACATTGCCCTGCGAAGCACCCCCTTCTCCCGCGCCGTGAATCCCGCGCGGGGAATCTTCTTGAACACCCCATTGAAGCGCAGGTATTCCGGAAAGGAAAGCGGGAATACTTCTATTGGAATCGAACGGCCGCGCATCTGCGTGGCAATCTCCTCCGAAAGCAGTTTTGAAGACGACCCCGTAAGGCACAGCTGGACGTTCGGAGAATCCACAAGGCGCCGTGCGTAGGATTCCCATCCCTTGACATTCTGGAGTTCGTCAAGGAAATACCACGTCTTCCCATCCGCGAACTCAGGATACAGCTCGGCATGGACTTCCCCAATCAGGCGCAGATCGTCCCTCGTCATCCCAGACAGCCGCTCGTCCTCGAAGTTGACATGCACGATGCGTCCCAACGGAATCCCATCGTCCACAAGGCGCTTCATGCGTCCATAGGTCAGGAATGTCTTGCCGGTACGGCGCATACCCTTGACGACCGTCGCAGCCCGCAGTTTCTCGGCATATTCCACATCTCGCGACACGACCCCATCGGGAATCCCGTCGTGGTAGAACTCGCGCATGACGGACATCAGCTCTTCTCTCATCGCAATTTCTCCTTCGTTTGGCTATCATTATACCACACCCACCTATTTTTGGCAAGTTCATCTTACCAATATCTCAATCCTCTGGCAAGATCACACAGCCAATACGCTCAACGGCCCTCGACGAAAGACGACCGCGTTGTCCGCCTCTCTCGCCAGTATCGCGGAACTCCGCGCCAGGATTTTACTCTGCTTGTCTGCATTTCTAATCTCCAATACGATTCCCAGCGGACTGAACGCACCAGAGGAAGACCCCCGAAGAGCAGATCGCGCCGAGGGTGTCGCAGAGGATGTCCTTCTGCGCGTCAGGAGAAGAATCGCCCACAGCCCGACCGCCCACACCATCTCGACGCACCACACCGTCCGATCGGCAGGGTAGATGCCCAGCACAACCGCCACGCACACAAGCGCGGCGTCCATCCTCAAATCCCACTTAGGGTGACTGTACGATATTGAATTGCTCATATGCTTGAACATCCGTATAGCAACGCGAAGGTGGATGCGGCCAAAACTCAAACGATCCGATCCAGATTTGCGCGAACAAGCCGCGCAAAGCCCGATGCGAATTCGTCTGAAACAAGTGAATCTCCGAGGCCGACGTCAAGGCTCGACGCAAGCGCATCCGCCACGCGCGAAACCGCATTGGCAGTCTGGCGTTCTTTGAGTCCAATCGTCTTTGCGAACGTCCGGAGGTCTCCGCCGTCGATTCTCGCCTTCTTGCCGTTCAGCGTCAGCGCCATGTCCTCCGAGTCGTCCGGCATGAGCATTTTCACCGGCAGAAGGTCGTATGCGTCCGCAAGATGCCACGATCCGTCGTCCTCGCGCAGCAACGAGAAGTTCTTAAGGTGCATATCGGAGTTGCCGGTGAGGAACGAAAACAGGACGACCTCGAAGAAGCGGACGACATCCGCGCCGCCCGACGACGAATACAGCCTGATCTTCCTGGCGATCTGCTCGTACGAACCGAAGTACTTGCGCTCGGTCAGACGTTCCGTAAGCTGGCAGAAGTCCTCCATGTGCTTCACGTGCGGCTTCCTGTCCATGCGCTGCGTCACGTATGCGCGGCGTCCGCCGGAAAGCGACGCAAGCGAGAAGTCCGCCGTCCTGATTCCGCATTTCCGGGCAAGCGACATCGTCAGATGCTCGCTCTCGATAAGCCACGGATAATCCTTGGACGGCAGTTTGAGAATGTAGTTGCCCTCGAAGCCGACAATCGTGATGCGCGGCGAATCGGCGGAGTCGCGTTCAAGATGGACGGACAGCTTGGGCTGCACGCCGCAAACGCTGACGCGCGATGCGACAAGCCGCCGCGCCATCTCGTTTATCTCCTCATCCGAGTACGGAAATTCAAATGTCATCTCCTCTTCTGTCGATCCTCCGCCCGAAGTTTCGATAGATGCGGACGGCGGGGGATCTCCGGGCCGCCGGACGCTGACTGCTCCTATGGCCGATGAACAGCACGCGAGAAGCAACCCCATGCGGTCGCGTCCGTCAAGCTTCCAGTTTTTCTCGGCGATGTCCAGGAGCCATCCTTCCGGGATGAGTCCGTCGAAGAAAGGGAAAAGCGCGTCGGAAACATACGCCTCGCTTCGCAGGGGCATCGTGCAGCTTACGGCAACTGCAGACAAATCGCTCAGATACTGCGCATCATAGAGGAATGAGAGCTTGCCGTCATCATTCTCCGTCAGAGCACCTGCTAACTTGCCGAATATGTAGATATCAGCTGTCCGCATAGATGCTCCTGTCGATTGACACCGGGCCTACGCACGCGCTGAAAAGATCAAGCACCTGATTCACTTTGTCAAGCCGAAGCGACGCCTTGCCTTGCTCTAGTTCGCGCACGAAGCGGAGCCCCACGCCCGCATAGTCCGCCAACTGGACTTGCGTCCAGCCTTGCTCTCGGCGCTTCGCCTTAACGAACGTCGACAGGCTGCACCCGTTCGGGTATGATTCATTATTAGACATACGACTCAACCCCTTTCGGGTATAGTTTTAACCAAACGCGCAGAATTATACCATATCGGGTATATCACGTCAATCGTAATGGGGGTCGTATTTGTAGTACTTGTCTACGATTTTGATACGCCTGTCTTTCGTAACAGTTACACGTATGACGCCGCAATCCATGCCGTAACAATAATATCCATAGCTATTCGACACAACCAGGCCATCGGCAAGGGTAGCCACGACTCGACACGTACTATCACCACCCACAAAGAAACTCTCGGCTTTCTCCTCCTGAGGCGCGACACTACCTAACTCAAATTTCTTCCAAATGAAACACCTGCCTTCACAACTGGAACCGAGAAGGGTGTAGAGTAGAGCGGGACGCCCCGTGGTGTACGCCCGCTCGGCCTTCGGCTACCCTCAAAACGTGCTTCGCCGTTTTTCGGCGGATACCCCTCATCGAACCGTACGTGCAGTTTTCCCGCATACGGCTCTCCGTGTGGGACTGGTTTCATCAGTTTCGCTCCCCTTCGCCCCTCGGCTCCGTTTCACATTGATTCCGATGGATGCTCCTCCATATGGACGAGCGGTTTCCGACACGCCGCCACATAGCGGATTGTCCCCTATTGCAGTCTTTCGACATTATTGTTCTCGCCATTTGATTTGCATCGTCCCTTTTACACGCAGAGGCCCTTCGCACCCCTGCTAGGGCATCGCTTCGCGACTCGCTGTCGCTCGGGGGATACCCACGGGCGTTGCCCCGCGCGGGCCTTGCGGTCGGCTTTGCACCCCTTGTAGTCAACCGCTTCGCGGCGCCTGCGGCGGGGGATATGTCGCCTCCGGCGACCTCCCCTCCGGGCTTCGCCCTTCGGCGCATGCGCCCCCGCAGCCCAAATCGAATTGGCCACGAGGTGTTGACTTCACACATGGAGACTTGCTGGTCACGCGGATTTAGAGTTAACGAGACTTTACGTAGGAAGTTCACTTGCGTTGCGGCTTACTTCTTCGTCAGACAGGACTCCCGCACATCGGTCGCCCTCTGCACGGCTTGCCGTCCTAATCGTATGTCGATTTCTTTACGATATAGCTCCTTCCGCTATTAGTTCTGCCGAGCTTTGCTTGGCGTACCTATGTCAATAATCTCTGACGCAATACATACTTGACGCAATACATACTTGACCCTTAATCCCCCCTTAATCCCCAGGGAGAACCCCGTCAGCTACCGCATCACCTCCGCCCAGAGCAAGGGACTGAGACGCTTTCTCAAGAAGGAGTATCTCAACAAGGTCACGGGCGAAACAGTCAATTCGTCCAACCTGATGCCGATGATCGACGAGGCGAAGCTCAACGAATTCAATGAACTCATGGGCTACTACCAGATTGTCACCTCAGAACTCGACATGGGCGATCGGGAGGTGATTGAGAAGTACCACGGCCTCACGCAGATCGAAGACCAGTTCCGCGAGATGAAGGGAACGCTCGAGACCCGGCCCATGTTCGTCCAGACGCCCGAGCATATCAAGGCGCACCAGATGGTCTGCTTTATGGCGCTGACGATGATCAGGATCATCCAACGCAAGACGCGACTGGCGGTCAAGGCGGCAAAGGAAGACTCGAAGTGGTCGTACGGAATCCCCGGCGCAAGAATCTCGGATGCCCTCGCGGGATGGCAGGCCGTGGAGTTTCCCGGCGAATACTATCAGATGCAGAAGTCGAAGGGCGACGACATCTTCGCGATCCTCAAGGCGTTCGGAATGGAACTCAAGCCACAGCTCTACACCCGCGGCGAAATCCGCGAGATGAAGGCAACGGTGAACCTATTCTGAGATGTATCCCTAAATTATTATGAGGGCGATATGCGCCAACCCCGCGTCGCCACTGGGTGAAAACGACTTTTTCAGAAATCAAACTGGCAAACTCGGGTTATAGCACATAGAGAGGCGGGAGAGAGGTGTTTGATTGTTTGATTTGTTTGATTGTTAGATTGTTTGATTGTTTGACGCGGTCTCTTTTACCAGAATGGCGGATGAAAGCCAGAGATACCTTCCGAACGACATCTCTATTATCCATTCTATATGGGAGGACGTCGAAAACCCCACCAGCACAACCCCAAGGACAACCACACTTGCCCAGAACGCCGTCGCCGCAGCTCCGCGTCCGGACATCCGCCGTCCGAGAAGCATTATCACCGCACACACCGCAATGGCGCTGCCATCGAATCCGACGACAAGCCGGTGGACAACCTCCGCAGCCGCACGGAGAACTCCACCGCCGTCAGGAATGGAAAGGAAATCATACCCCTGCAGACCGGACCCGGTTGCCACCATCAGCAACTGCCAGACCACGCCGGGCATCACTGCCGCTGCCACATCACGCCAGTTCCATCGGCCATCCTTCATCGAAACTAATAACCACAGCACGCACGCGAGCAGCAGTCCCTCGGGACGGATCAACGCGGAGCAACCGACAATCATCCAGCCCATTCCCCTCTGTCCACGACAGACATTTCCGTACCCCAGCACCAGTAATAGCGCACAGAGCGGCTCGGCATAATATCCTATCGCCAGCCGCTGGGCTACGGGACAGAGCACGTACGCCAATGCCAGTACCACCGAAAACGGATTCGATCCAGACGCCAGTTCAATGAACAGCAGCGACAACGTAAAGGGTACGAATAACTGAAGCCAGAAATTTCCGCATCCCCCGACCAGGAATGATATTAACGCCGGCAATACCATTCCAGGAGGATAAGCCGGCTGATAAACTGCATATCCCGCATCCGTAAAGAAACCGGCGGGAATACCGTGCGCCAAAAGGAACAGCTTCGCCTTCCCCGCGTAAACGGCAAGCCCGTTGGGGGCGGTGAGTCCATACCGCAGCGAAACCGATGACAGCAGGACGAATACGACGAGTCCCAGTATAATGCCGGTCTTCGCAGGACGGCCATCGGCACGAAGCCTGCACCACGCAAAGCCGAATAATCCCATTGTCACCAACACGCCCAACAATCCGGAAAGCGAACGATCCTTAGGCGCGTGATCCTCGCGCGGTTCCGCGTTTAGAACGACCCGCGAACGCAATACCGCCGAATCATTATAGGCCATCGTATAGAATCCGTTCGCCTCGTAACGGTCCTCGGATCCCAGTGACGAGCCCCAGGGACCCACAATCGGACAGGACCACGACAGAACCTCCTCGGAGGAAACCGGAGTCACCTTTCCCGGAGACACCTCCCAGTCCATATGAATCAAGCGCTCACGGTCCGTAGGATTCAAATCCCGCACGTCGGTCGCGACATACCCGAGATCCCGCCCCTTCATTCCGGCGACCAGATCGGCATAGTCCAGCGGACCTTCGCATTCAACGTGATCAACCGTCTCCCGCCAGATGTTCTCCGCCGCCCGCCAGAGGCATATCACCGCCAGCAACACCGCGATGATGCCGAAGACCAGTTTCGGATAATCGCGAACCTCCGGCTTCACTTTCTGAATATCTGCAACTGCCGGATTACAAAAGGATTCCTGCCCTGGTTAGAACGTACGCGGAGTAAGCGGAACTGCGACTGGGACCAGAACTCGGATCTTCCGGAATCCTTCGAGAAACCGCCGCCGCGACGCCACGTTCTGCCATTACCGGAAAGTTCCACGTACCCGGACTTCAGCAACCGCTTCCCCGATGCATCACCGGTCACGATCAGCACCCGGCCGGCAACCGGCTCCTTAAGCTCAACCTGCCACCAGTCATCACGGGCAAACGCCGCCGATGGTTCGAAATACGTACGGGCAAGTCCGTCCAGCGGACGCTTCTCGTCGTGCACTTCATCAGCCGCGGAAACCGTCGACGAACAAACGGCATCACCCAGCGGAACCGACTCCTCCGTACGTTCAGCAACCACCGCCTTCCGCGATTTACCGGCAGTATCCAGACGCTTGGAGAACACCCATTCCCAGATTGCGTCCTCGCCCCACGCGGAATTCCACGCATCGTGTCCTTTCGTCGAAGGATAGACACTCACCCGGAAATCACCGCCCAGGCGGTTTACACATTCCTTCAATTCCTGGACCGCTTCGAAGGCATCGCCCTTCGCAACCCCGTCACCGTCATTACATACATACCAGTAGTTTCCCGGATGGTTTTCCGAAACGAAGTCGACCGGCGGAACCACCGCGGCAACGGGAAGCACCGCAGCATAAACGCCAGGATAGGCCATTGCCACCCTTATCGCCCCGTCACCGCCGAAGGAAAATCCCGTTATGTAAAGACGGTTCGTATCCACCGCGGCGCAATCGCCTTTTAGTTCCGCGGCCTTGTGAACGAGGATGTTCGCCCGGCGCTGCGGACGGTTCGCCGTTCCCGCGACACTCCCGCAGAACGAGTCCAGCGATGCCGGTGGTGAAAGCGCAAGCAGATGGCAAGGATGCCGTTTCTGGAATTCCGGCGCCAGAACGATGTCAAAAATCCGCCGCTGATTGAACTGCTTCTTCAGGTCATCTCCGATTTCGCCAATACCGGGAATATGGACGATCATCGGCAGTTGCCGCGAACTGTCCTTCGGAGAATACATAAGACAGAACCAAGTCTCGCCATCGAAATCACAGGCGAACGCACGCATACCGTATCTGTCGAGTTCTCCCGCAAGCGCAGCCTTCGCCTTCACCGGTTTCAATTCGCTGGCCGCATCCTTCTCCTCCCAGTTCGTGTCATCCACGAAGAACAATGGGAAACACACCGCATCCTTTCCGGGCCTTTTCGCTTTATGGACTCTGCCGTCCGCTCCCTTGAATACATACCACTCATCGTCCGTAACCTCCTGACCGAACGCCGCCGATGCAATCAACACCAGCAGTCCGCAGCCGACGGACAGGATTCCGTTCATCAATTCACCTCCGACCGAACCCTTCATTCCAGACCTTTCATTACCTGATCGATCGTCAGTTCCCCCGACCCGATGAAGCCAAACGCCCTGCGGAAATTCTCATCGGCCTCTTCAAAGAATCCAAAGGGTCTGACCCCAATGGTGCGGTTTGAGTGGTGGGGTTAGGCATCGAACACAGCCTTTCCCTTGCGCAGCAGCTTGTACCGCTTGTCCGGCGCGTAACGATT
>CAMAHK010000049.1 GCA_945834475.1 uncultured Verrucomicrobiota bacterium | reverse complement strand
CCACGGTGTCGAGCGTGTAGCACACGCCCTCCTTCGCCCCGACCCCGTTGCCGCCGTTCTCGACCTTTCGGCCAATCGCGTTCTCGGCGATGGCGACCGCCTCCTCGACGATGGCCATGCCGCCCTGGTTCTTCGAGGGCGTGGGGTTCGTCGTGTCGAGGGTCGTGGCGACGTCAATCTCGCGGCTGCCGCTGTGTGGGTTCTTCGACTTCATGGCGTTCGAGGCCATCGAGTCGATGGCAAACACCTTCTGGACGAGCGGGAGGTTGTTGCCGCCCGTCCCCGCCTGCGCGGGGATCGAGGGCGCGACCTCGCCGCAGTCCCTGATGCGCGAGTCCTGTCCGTGGTTCTCGTAGCACACCAGCTTCGTGACGTCCTGGTTGTTCTGCTTGCCCGGATAGGATGCGTCCAAGGTCGGACACGGGTCGCACACCGCCTTCGGCTCCTTGTAGTCCGTCGCGAGGAGCGAGGGACAGGAGCCGTCGGTCGCACAGGTGTGCCACCTCGTGTCGATCACGCACGGGAGCTGGTCCTTGTCGGGCATCATCTGCCCGATGGAGCGCGTCGTCAGGGTGCTGGCGCGCTGCCCTCCGTCCCACCAGCTGAAGTCCCAACCAGCGCCTTCAGCGCCCGCTCCAGCATCGCCGGGAGTAGCTTGCCGCGCTTTGCGACACGGCGGAGCATCCCCGCCGCACATTTCGCCGTCAAAAAGTACCTTGGCGCAATCCTCCCACGAACCAAGACTTCCGACAAGGATGACACGTCGCCTTCGCTGCGGGATCGCCCTCGGAAATTGTTGAACTCGGGTATATTGAGCGTCAAGCACTCGCCAACCCACGTTGAAGCATCCGGGGGCGGCGGTGACGAGTCCCGCCTTTCTCCACTTCCCATTGGGGACCGTGACCTCCCATCCGACGAGCAGCGATAGGAAGGTGGCAAAATCTTCGCCGCGCTTGCTTGATAGTACGCCGGGGACATTTTCCCAGACCACCCATCGGGCATGTGTGCGAAAAGCCAGCCTTGCAAACTCAAGCGCAAGATTGCCTCTTTCATCGTTAAGTCCTTTCCTCAAACCGGCGATTGAAAACGCCTGACATGGTGTGCCTCCGACGAGAAGGTCGATGTCCCCGTCGTAGTTCCCCCTCTCGATCTTCGTGAAGTCGCCGAGGTTCGGAACCTCGGGGAACCGCTCGGCGAGTACCGCCGCCGGGAACTTCTCGATCTCCGAGACGAACGCGCACTTCCAGCCCAAGGGACGCCATGCGACACTCGCCGCCTCAATCCCGCTGCACACGCTTCCGTATCGCATGGCGTCCCTCCTCCTTCTTCCTCTCCTCGAAATCGAAGACCGTGCGACGAGGATGCCGCTTAAGGGGTCGGTCCACCCGTTTGCCCCGGGAAGGAAACAACAAAAGAACCCGGAGCGTCGTCCGTGGGGCAAACCGTCCCCGCCGAACGCAGTCAACTCTTCTGCCGTCGAGCGCGGCATCCCGAAGGACGCACACACCCGACGTCCTTGTTATTCACGGCATCACCCGGGCAACCGAGAGACTTTTTTCACTATCCGCGAAGTCGCCGCAGATCCGAGAGCTTCATCCTCGGACGCGCCTCGGTCTTGCGCTTCGGAACGACATCCGTCCCTTCGAGGACGCATCCCGCCATCGACGCGGCGACCGCACAGCCGACAAGTCCGTCCCACCAGTGGTTGTCCGCGCCCTCCGGGCGCATCTTCCACTCTTCGACGCGGCGGCCACGCCCTTCCGTCTTCACACGATACTCGGCGGTCAGATGCTCCGCGAACAGCATGTGCGCCTCGGAGCTTCGTCCCCAGAGCGAAAGCGAACCACGGTCCCCCATCGACTCGAGCAGACGCGAGGCGACAAAGCTCTTCCAGTAGTTCGTGTCGAAGACGACGTGCCGGACGGCCCGCTTGCCACGGATGTTCGGCATCCGCCAGTTGTGGCCGACGCGGTCGCCGACCGCCTTCTTGTACTCGCTCATCGGCTTGGAGCTTGCGCCGATGTACTTGCCGTGGCTCGGAATGATCACGTTCGCAAACGCCGACTCGCGGCAGAACTGGTACACGACGTCGGTCGACTGTCCCCAGTTCGCGTCCACAAGGCACTTCTCGATCCGCATCGCCGCACCGTCGTCGCGGGTGAACTCGCGGGAGAGATAGTCCTCGGTAAGCGCCTTGAGCCCGCCGTAAAGGCACCCTTCAAGGCCGGAACGCGGGAACTTCGCCTGCAAGGTCGGATTCGCCTCGCCCAGGGTGAAGTACCGCCGCCGCTGGTCGGGCCACGCCCCGTAGTCGATCACATAGCCGGTGAAGTCATCGTCCCAGGCGCACACGACGTAGAAGAGCAGCGTCTTCTGCACGTCGATGAACATCGTGACATGGTTCGCCGAGACGGGAACCGTCCGCTGGGCGTGTCCGTTCAGCTTGTTCACGATTCCGTCGACGGTCAGCTGCTCGTCCGTCCCCAAGTCCTCGGGGAGCGGCTCGTTCTGGTACTCCGCCCAGAACGCCGCCTCGTCGGTGAGCTTCAGGTTCATCGCATGCTGGATCGCCGAGATCTCGTCGTAGTTGTAGCGGTCGGGCCACGACACGACCGCCCCCTCGTCCATCTCCGCCCGATGCTCCCGGTAAAACTCGGTCGCCCGCTCGAACGTCCCGCACTCGCGCAGCTCGTCGGCGCGGAGATCCGCATACCGCTCCCACAGCTCGTCGTTCCGGGGAAACTGGTAGATCATCTTGCATCGCTCGCCGTTCCACTCTGGATGCTTGGTCTTGTCGAGGATCTGCTCGGCCATGTCGCCGGGACGGATCACCGTGCAGGGCATGATGCCCGCGATCTTCTTTCCGGGACCGGCAAGGCCGAGAATATCTCCGGCAAGCACACGGACGCGCTTCCTCGTCTGCTCGACGGAGTCCGCCGACTCGGACGTCTGCGGATCGTCAATCACGACGAACTCCGGGCGGATCGTCCGCCCATCCGGCTTCTTGTACTTCATGCCACGGATTCGGCCCGTGATGCCCGCCACCCGGACGATCACGCCGGAAGACGCCGCGCCCGCGATGGTCGGAAGGACGATCTCGTTCGCCGTCCATGTGATCCGTGTGCGTTCGCCCTTGTAAAGCTGCCCCGCACACCTGTTCGCAATACCCTCCAGCTTGGCGATCGGGTAGCTCACCTCCGGGAAGTCGGCGGCGATGTGCTCGTTCACCTCGAACTCTGTCTTGATCGAGTCGAGCATTTCAAGGGCGGCGGACTCCGACGCGCCCACGAGAACGACGAACTCGCGGTGACCGTAGAGCATCGCCCAGATGGCGGCGGTCTCCGTGAGGGAGGACTTGCCCGAACCTCGGCTCATCGCAAGAGCGAATAGGCCTCCTTCGAGGACGGACTTCTGGATCTTCGCTATCGCCCGCAGATGATCGTCCGACCACTTGAGCTGGTACACTTCCGGGAAGTACGTCTCGCAGAAGAGCTTGAAGTCGTTTCGGCAGGACTCCTTGCGCTCCTGGTTCTCGACGGGCGGTAGTTCGCCGATGTCGCGTCCTTCGAGCGAACGCTCGGACGAACGACGCGCCGCGTCCGCCCGGACCGACTCGTAGTCGAGCGACGCTTCGCTCGGCGTGTTCTTGCGGTCGACGAGCCACGCGACATAGCGGTAGAAGTTGATCTGCCGCGAATCTTCCGAAGAGGCGATGCGGTAGCCCGCTTCCGTGAAGTGCCGGTAGACCTGCGCGGGCGAAATGACAGTGCCGAAGTCCGTGGAGTTCACGAGCTTCACGACTTCGGCCGGCTTCATCTTCGACGGGGTGATCTGGTTAGTCGCCATTCAGGTTCCCTTTCAGTATCCAGGCCGCGTATTCGATGAGGTTCACGGTCCCGTTCTCGTTGACGGGTGCGCCGCTGGCGATGTCGGATGCAAGCGATTCGGCGGAGATCGTCCGCGACCCCTGGCCTTTGAGGAGCCGGACGACTTCGTCCTTCGTCATCTGTGCGATCTTAGGGGTCATTTCAGTCCTCCGGAAAATAGTTCAAGATACCCGCTGGCTATTCCAGCGCGATTACGGCACAATGTCCCGCGTCGGAAGGAATGGTCCGATCTGACAAAACAGGAACACAGCCATGAGCAAAGCAAAGAAAGCCACCGCCGCCAAAGCGGCAACCCCCGCGAAGGCGACCCGCACGGCCGCAAAGGAAACCGTCAAGAGCAATGACAAGGCCGAGCGCAAGATGAGTCTTCTCACGGCCGCCGTAGCCGTCCTCGAACGGACGGAGGAGGCGCTCGGAGCGAAACAGCTCGTCGAGCGGGCGAAGGCCGACGGCCTTTGGACGCCCGGAGCGGGCAAAACCCCCGAGCAGACCCTCTACTCGGCGATGGTCCGGGAGATCAAGTCCAAGGGCGAGTCCGCCCGCTTCACCAAGGAAGGCGGACTCTTCCGCATCAAGCGATAATCCGCCTTTCCAAGAGGATGCGCCCTACGACTTACGCCTCGCGGCCGAACAGTCCTTCGCGGCACGTCTCCGCGTAGTTCGGTTCAGCGAGGCGCAGTTCGTCGATCACGTGGCTCGTCGGGCAGTCCTCCGTCCAGCTCTTGAGGACGTTCCCGTTGCCGTCCTTCATCGTGATGCGGATCTGCGAACGCCCGATGGCGCAGCTGATCGCGCAGCGCACCTCGTAGAGGTTTTGCTCCAGCAGCCAGTCCAAGGCCCTCTTCCGGGCGAGGCGGTTCAAGGCGACGTCTGCCTTGGTCGGGTCCTTGCCCCACGGAGAGCCGCCGCCGATCTTGGAGTTGCCGCCGTAGAAGTCCACGACGAGCTTGCGGCCCGTCGTGCCGCAGTCGCCGATGGGACCGTGCGTCACATACCGCCCCGTCCCGTTCACGATCACCTCGCAGTCGTTGCCGACCGTCGCCTTCACGTAATCGGCGATGAGCCGCTTCTTCTCGTCCTCGGTCGCCGGGTCGAGCGGAATCGCGACCACGCACTCAATCGCCCGACCGTCCTCGACGGTCACCTGCGTCTTGATGTCGATGCCGCCCCAGCCGCTCTTCACGAGGGCATTCGCGATCTCACGCGCCAGCCAGTAGTCGAGCGGCATGTAGCCGTGGGCGCGGTCGTTCACCGCCATCCCGAAGAAGATCCCCTGGTCGCCCCAGCCCTCGCGGTTCACACCCTGCGCGATGTCGCCGGACTGCTGCGAGAGATGAACCGTCACCTCGACGTCGCTTCCGCTGATGGCGTTCTCATGTCCCCACTTCGCGCGGTACTTGTCGGTGTAGCCGACCTTCCGGATCGCCTCGCGGACGAGTTCCGCGATCTCACTCTCCGTGAACCGCCAGTTTGCGGACACCTCCCCCGCGACCGTGCAGAAGTTGTCCTTCAGCTGGACCTCCAGCGCGACCCGCGCCGTGCGGTCGTGTTCAAGGTACTTGTCGAGCAGATAGCTCGCGATGAAATCGCAGGTGCGGTCAGGATGCCCCACCGCGCAGTATTCTGATGTGCTGATCATTCTCATGCCTTTCTTGAGGCCCGGAAACATTATTCCGAGACATTCCGTGTACCTGTAGGATCCTGTCGGACCCTGTAAACTCTCCCTCGGGCTATAGTGCTCGCGGACGATGATAGCCCGTGCCGCCAAAGTCGCCGTAAACTCGCCCGATGTCGCCCGTTTACGGCAGCTTTGGCCGACGACGGCACTCTCTATGCGTGTGCTTCCGTGGCAATGTCGTCTACTCTACGTCGTCTGTCACTCCAACGTCATTCTCCGCGCCTGCACACGACGGGGCAGGATTGCCGTCGCCAACAGCCGGTGTCTTGGCCGCCCAGTCGCACCCCTCGCCGTGGACGAACTCCGCCCACCGCTTGCGGATCACATCGCAATACTTGGGGTCGAGTTCCATCGTCCGGCACTTGCGCCCGGTCTGCTGACAGGCGATGAGCGTCGAGCCGCTGCCGCCGAAGGTGTCCACTACGACATCCCCCTTCCGCGACGAGTTCCGAAGGAGATAGACGAGCATCTCAGTCGGCTTCATCGTCGGATGGACGTCGTTCTTCTTCGGCTTGTTGAACTCCATGACCGTAGTCTGGGAACGGTCGGCGTACCAGGGATGGGGACCACCATCCTTCCAGCCGTAGAGGCACGGCTCGTGAATCCACTGGTAGTCCTGCCGTCCGAGGACGAGTGCGTTTTTCTTCCACACGAGGCACTGGCGGACGCGAAGTCCGACATCGTGACAAGCGCCCCGGAAGTTGTAGCCCTCCGAATCCGCATGGAAGATGTAGAACGGCGCACCCGGCTTCAACGCCTTCTCGGCATGGCCGAACGCCGTGCGCAGGAACTCGCGGAACTTCACGTCCTCCATCGAGTCGTTCTTGATCGTGAGCCCGTTCGACCCCTCGTAGGCGACGTTGTAGGGCGGATCGGTGAGCCACATGTCGGCCTCCCCGGTTCCGACGAGCTTCTCCACGTCCTCGCCCTTCGTCGAATCGCCGCACATGAGCAGATGATCGCCGAGGACGTACACTTCGCCCGCCATCGAGACGGCCTCCTCCGGCACTTCGGGCGCTTCGTCGGGATCGGTCTCGCCGAGCGAAACGGACTCCTCGCCCTGCAGGAGCTTTTCAAGCTCTTCGTCGTCGAACCCAAGCTCGCCAACCTCGAAGCCCGCGTCCTGCAAGGCCTTCAGCTCGGCCTTCAGAAGCGCCTCGTCCCATTCCGCGATCTCGCCCGTCTTGTTGTCGGCGATGCGCAGCGCGTTCTCCTGCTCCGGCGTGAGATGATCGACAATCACGGCCGGGATCGTTTCCGCGCCGAGTTCCTTCATGGCCTTCACCCGGGTGTGGCCGTTGATGATGACCTTGTCCTTGTTCAGGATGATCGCCCCGATGAAGCCGAACTTCCGAATCGACGCAACGACAGCCGCGACGGCCTCGTCGTTCACCCTCGGATTGTTGGCATAGGGCGTGATCTCCGAAAGCTTCACGTTCACTATTTCCATACTCACCTTTCGATTGCCTGCCCAGAGGACAGATTAGCCGATTGACGGACGGCCCGAGCCGCAGCAGGACTGTTTCTCATTGAAAACAAACTCTGCTGAATAGCCCCGCTCCTTCCCGCGCCCAACCCTTTAGACCCCTCCGGGGAGGAACCGTTGGAATATCGGCCGAGGGCCGCGCCAGGGCGCGACCTTGGGGGCTTGGGGGATGACGCGCCCCCGCCGCACGGAGCGAACGTGGGGCAACGTCGCCGCCTTGTGCGCGAAACCTGCCGAGGTCTGCGCCTTCGGCAGATTCACGAGCCGTTCGTCGCACCGTTGTTATTCACGACGAGCAAGGCGAAACCGAGAGATTATTTTCGCCGCGCCCTCGCGCGGGCGCGCGCGCGAAGGTACGACGCACACACTCGAAAACGTGCGAATCTGCGAACGCAAGGAAAGACGAATAACATATGTTGTTAAAAAAATGTGTTTAGAGCGTACAAGAGGGATTATCATTCAATTCCGCGATTTCCCAACGTTCGCATTACGTTCGCAGACAACGTGCGAACAGCTAACACAAGACGCTCCCGGACGGCCCACGTCCCATCCGACACGCCTCGAAACACGCGAACTTGCGAACGTTTGCGAACGGATCGCGAACGCAAAAGAAAACAGGGAAACCCCGCCCCGAAGGGCAAGACTCCCCTGTCATTCATTCCGTCAGCACGTAGAACACGCCGCCACGGTCGCCGAACTCCTTGCGGAAGGTGCCGCTCTCGACGAGCGTCTCGGCAATCCGCTTGAACGTGTCCTTGTCGAGGTGCGAGTTGCGCAGCAGCTTCCCGTGCGAGATCCTTCCCCGGCGCTGCTTGACCAGGCGGACGAGCTTCATCGCCTGCGAGTCGAAGTCCGTGTCGGCGACGAAGATCGAGGCCATGTAGAGCATCCGCTTCGTCATGTGCGCGACGAACTTCCACGCCCACTCGACGGCATCGACGTCCATCATCGGACGGAGCGTGTCCTTGCTAATCGCGTAGAGCGCGGCAAGCTTCGCCACCTTCTCGCCCGCACGGGCCCAGAGCGCATTCGCCGAATCGTCGCCGCGCTCGGACGCCTTTCGGTACTCCTCGTCCGCAAGTCCGAACACCTCCTTCAGCCGACGGGTCGCCTCCGTCGTCTCGGGCAACACCATCGGGTGCGGATACTGGTCGGTGAGGTTCTGCTCGTGTCCCATCCGAACCATGTCGCGAACGGACTCGAGGACGCGCTTCGGGAACTCCTCCTCGT
Organism: uncultured Verrucomicrobiota bacterium; assembly: GCA_945834475.1. Lineage (GTDB taxonomy): Bacteria > Verrucomicrobiota > Kiritimatiellia > RFP12 > UBA1067 > UBA1067. Next base: position 11,526 of record CAMAHK010000049.1, on the reverse strand, counting down.
GCGGCGTACCGGCCTCGCCGCGCTCCGCCGCCTCAAGGACGATGCACCTCGCCAGCAGTCCGTTCTCCATCGTCCGCTCCGTGAGCGACTGGTAGAAGAACTTCGGCGTCGCCGTGCCGAACACGGTGAGGTGTGGCTGGATGATCGCCGAGCCGACGCTCGGCTGTCCGCGCTGTATCGCCTTCTTTCGCATGATGTGCGTCGTCTTCGACTCGGAGTACAGCTTGAGGAGCATCGAGTTGATCTGCTCCGCCCGCGCGTCCTTCAGCTTCACCGTGTTGAAGAGATAGTCGATCTCGTCCACCTGGTAGAGCATCGAGGGCGAGATGCACAGCGAGTCCTCGAGACCCTCGCCGGAAGCGAAGGTGTCGCCGAACTCCCCGATCAGCGCCATCTGCGTCGCAAGGTCGATGTTGACGGCACGGGGATGCTCCTTGCCCGTACCCGACTTGGCGAGGGCGAGAAGGTAGAGGTTGAACCGGCTCCCCCGCTGATCCTTGAACCGCCGTCCCGTAAGGTGTGCAAGCATCGCCATCGCACCGGCGAAGGCGAGCGCCTTGTTCGGATAGTAGGCCGTCCGCAGCGTATAGCCCATGAGTTCGGACACGAACCCCGGCACGTCGAAGTATTCCTCTGGGATCGCACCCGGATCCTCGCAGTCGCGAGTCCTCTCGTGTGCATCCTCCGGCTCGTCCGGGACCGCATCCGGCCGACCGGCGCGGGCGACCGCGTTCGCAAGGCCCATGATTCCCGCGCACTCGACCATCGGCACGTTGTCCCCGGTTCCGAAGCCCTTATCCAGCAGAGTACGCGCCGCCGCCGTGAAGTCGCCCCCGTGTTCAAGGAGCGCGTAGACCTGGAACTTGTTGTACCCCTTCGCCTCGAACGGCGCGGCATTCGTCGAGAAGACGCAGAACACCGTCCCGTTGAAGGTCGCCGAGTTGCCCTCGCCCGACTTCCCCGGACGCTGCCACAGCTCGTTGCCATCCTGCTTTGTGCCAAGATGCTTCCACCCGTGGGCCAGGAGGATGGGACGGATGTCGCCCCGTGCGCACCAATCGTCGCCCGGTTTCACCAGAAAGGCCGAATCCTGCGCGTGTGCGCCCTCCGTCAGTCTCAACTCGTCCTCGCACTCGTTCATCGCCTCCGCCGCCGACAGCAGGGCTTGTCGCTCGTCCCGCGAAAGCACCGCAAGATCCGTGAACGCCCCCTGCAAAAGACAATAACCCGGCGTGGGGGCGCACAGAAACAGTCCGCCCTCACCTCGGGTTTCGATCAGCGTGGTCTTCTTGCCCTCGCGCATCCCCTGCGCGAGCTTCCTGTTCCCCTCGACCGGCTCTTCGCAGCGGTAGAGGACATGAAGGCCGCCCGAAGGCGTCCGCTCGACCACAAGCCGGGCGAACACCTCCGGGGCGACCTTCTCCTTCCACGCCGGGTACAGCTCGCCGTGTGCATCGAAGTCGATGCACTCGAGGTTCCCAGAAACGGCACCCGCCACAATGCAGATGCCGTCCTGGTTGTTGGCGAACCATGCGGCGATCTCCATCTCGGTGGGCAGGCGCTTCGACCATGTCTTCCAGCCGCCGATGGAAGGCCGCTTCTTCGCTTTAGCGGCCGGGAGCGCGGCAAGGCCTGCCTTGCGGTAGCTCTCTGCGAGTTCAATCGGCACTTTAGACATACGATCAGCCCCTTCCTGCGCGGCCCATCGCCCGCGCGATTTCCTTCAGCCCCTCGCCGACCTCCCCGAGGCCGCTTCCGATCCCGTAGGCGATTGCGAAGAGCGACAAGACGAACATGACGCTCATGCTCATTCCTCCTTTCGCTTCATCAGTAAATCCCCCACCTCGGGATCGCCGCGTCCAGCTCGGCCATCATCGCCAGCTCCTCGCGCATCCGCGCCATCGCCTCGGCATCCATCCTCGGCTTCCAGTGCGGCGGCAAGCCCGGACGTCCGCTCGACGAGGACAACGCGCCCGCGCACCGCACACTCTGCGGATGCGGCATCCCCGGACGGCGCATCATGGCGGCCTTCGTCACCCGCGTGTCGCCGAGCCAACGCCCGAACGGCGAGACGAAGTGACGGCAGTTCTGCTTCGAGTTCCTCAATGCGCACCTCCCGTCGCCTTGTAGAGCGCAACCGCCCAGGCGGCGATGAAGTTCAGAAAGGACAGGGCGGCAAAGTAACACGCCGTACGCTTCCAGTGAAGAAGCTCTCGCTTCACGGGGCAAAGCCCCCTTCCCATGAGACAGTCCATCTTTCAGTCCCCTTTCCTTTCGCACCGGTTGACGAAATTGGTGCGGTTGCGGTCGAACGCGTCGTAGTATTTGCCCGATACCGAAACCGAGTAGTTCGTCGGCGGCGAGAACGACACAGAGAACTCCATCGGCCAGCATCCAGCCCGCCGCATCTCCTCCATCATCCCGGAGAGACGCTCGGAAAGGAGCATCGCCGGAACGGCGTCCGCCTCCCGCTTCGGCGCGGACAGCGATTCGTTCGCGCATCCCGCGCAGCAGTTCGCGACCACCCACAGGATCGCAAACAGGATCGCGGCGTAGAGCGCATACACACGCGCCCACCACCAGAGCCTAAACATCAGTTCGTGAATCTTCTCCCTGTCCATCTCAATTGCCTTTCTTAAAACGGGATGTCGTCGACATCGTCCGCATCGACGGACTCCGCCGACGCATCGTTCGCGGGCGCATCGCCGAGTTCGTAACCGATCACGTTCGGATACTTCTCTCCGCTCACCGTCCGCACCTTGATCTTCTCCACCTTGCGCAGCATGCCCATGAAGGCGAACTCGCACACGTCCTCCGCCGTGACCGGCATCGGACAATCCGGCAGCGCGTGTTCGCGCCACCACTTCTCGAACTTCCTTCTCGCATAGCCCGTGTGTTCCGGACACAGCCACTCCGAGATGGAGTGAAGGAGGTCGAGCCGATAGGTGACGCGGACCGTGTGCGGAGCCTCGGGCGGCGCACCGCGCTTCAGCCACACGTTGTAGTCCACCTCCTTCACCTCGTACTCCTCCTCCGTGACCTCGCCCGAGAGAACGCCCAGGTTCGAGGCTGTCGAGTCGAACTTCGGCTCGGGGTCCTTGCGCGGAAACTCGCAGCCGCATTCCGGGCAGCGGGAGAGCGCAATCGGCACGAGCGCACGGCACGAGGGACACACCTTCGCCAGCGGCCCCGACTGTCCGCCGGGCTGCCGTTCGGACGGCGGGCGGAGCGCGTCGAGCGGTCCGTGCCGCTCGATGTTCCTCCCGTAGTCGAGAATGAGGCAGTCCGTCTTCCCGGTCTCGGGCGAGAGCCGCGCTCCCCGTCCGCACATCTGCATCAGGAGTCCGGGCGACATCGTCGGCCTAAGGAGGCACACCGTGTCGATCCCCGGCGCGTCGAATCCGGTCGTGAGGCACTCGACGTTAGCAACGTACTTGACGGGCCTCTTGCCGCCGTTGCCGAAGAGGTCGGCGTCCACGGTCTCGCCCTTGAACCGGGCGAGTATCTCCGCCCGCTCGGACGCCGGGGTGTCGCCCGTCACGACCGCGCACTCCTCGCCGGTCATCCGTCCGATGAGTTCGGAGACCCTGTGCGCGTGTGCGACCGAGGTGCAGAAGAGGATCACGGACTTGCGGTCTTTCGTCAGCTCCGCGATCTCCTGGCAGGCCGCCGTCACGATTCCCTCGTCGCCCATCGCCGCGTCGACGTCCTCCTGGACGAACTCGCCGCCACGGACATGGAGGTGGTCGAGGTCGGCGAGACGCCGCCCCGACTTCGAGACGAGCTTCGAGAGGAAGCCACGGTCGATCATCTCCCGCAGCCCGATCTCGTAGCACACCTCGTTGAGGATGTTCTCCGGCCTGCAGATGAGGCCGCCCTTCATCCTCCACGGCGTCGCCGTAAGCCCCACGACGCGCATTGACGGATTCGCCGCCTTCAGCTCGCCGAGGAGCGTCCTGTACATCCCCTCGCCGTCTGGCGGACACATGTGCACCTCGTCGATCACGACGACGTCGAAGTTCCCGATCCTGTCCGCCTTGTTGTAGATCGACTGGATGCCGCCCACGATGACCGGCTGCGAGACGTCATGCAGTCCGAGCCCCGCCGAGTAGATGCCGAGCGGAATCTCGGGACAGATCGCCTTGATCTTCCCCGCGTTCTGCTCCAGCAGCTCCTTGACGTGCGCTATGCAGAGGACGCGCCCTCCCCACTTCGTTACGGCATCCGACGCGATTTGGCCGATCACCCAGCTCTTGCCGCTGCCGGTCGGCATCACGACACACGGGTTCGTGTCCTTCTCGCGGAGGTGCTTCCACACCGCTTCGACCGCATCGGCCTGGTAGTACCTCAGTCCCATGAAATCACTTCCTCGTTTCGATGCCCGCAAGCCGGAGACCCGTCTCGAGCCTGTCCTTGATCGACTTAAGGGCGAACTCGTCGAGCTTCATCTCCTTCATGACGGCGGCATCGTCGTTCCCCAGCATAAAGAGGAGCGCTGCGCGGAAGAGCGTGTCGTCGTCAAGGTTCTCCATGAACTCCTGCACGATTCTCTTCTTCTCCTCGATCCTTCTCCGCCACTCCGGGATGAACTCCCGCTCCTCGTTTCCTTTTTCCGGCATTGTCATTTCTCCTTTAGGCTCACATGCACCAGCCCGTCCGGTGGCATCGGTTCGTGCATGTGCAGTTCGATGTCCTTGATCTGTGAATCGTCCTCGTACACCCCGGCGTGTGTCATCGAGTCGAGTAGGCACTTCAGCGGATTATCGATGTCGCGCCTCCTGCGGTCCGGGGGATAGAGGTCGATCTCGACCTCCAGCTCCCCCTTGAGCTTCCCCTTGAGGCCGCCCAGCCTCGACACCGCCATCACCCTGTACTTCCGTCCGTCCCTCGAGATGAGGATGCGGTTGCGGAACACCCGGTAGTAGCGGTTCACGCTGGGCGGCCAGGGCAGCTCGACGCTTACCGCTTCCACGGGGCCGCCCCCTGCGTCGCGGCGGTCTGCGCGGCCTGCACGGGAGTGGCGGGCGCAGCGGCCTCGCCCTTCGCCTTGTAGCCGCCAACCTCGTTCGTGTAGGTGTCGTCGTCCCGCTTGACCTTCTTGACCACCACGAGGAAAGGGATGTTGTGCAGCTCCGCGCTGTCGCCCGGATTCATCACCCCGACGGCGCGGCAGATGGACGAGAGTTCGCGGCGGGCAATCTCGACGGCCTTCACGTTCGGATTCGCGAGATTGAGACGCGCCCAGACGCGGCGTCCCTGGTAGTCGCCGGAGATGATCTCGATGGTGAGTTCGAGGTACGAGCCGGTTCCGCTCTTCGTCGGCTTCATCTCCGATTCGGCGATGACGGCCTCGTACGTCCCGGCGGGGATCGCGTCGAAGGATTCCAGCGGCTGCACTTCGGCCGCGTTGAAGTTGAGTTGTGCCATGACTTATCTGACCTTTCTGTTGTTGTGAGTTGAGCGGACGCGACCTGCGCCGCGAACAAGACTGCGGGGTGTGCGGGGGTCGGGACGGCGGACGCGGCTCGCGGCGTGTTCCGCCGGACAGGTCTCGTGCGTGAACCGGCACGATCCTGTCTTCTCGTCGAACTCGACGATTGCCGCCTCGCCCGCCCGGATCGTCTCTCCGCAGCGGTCGCAGACGACCGCCGCTTCAAGAGTGAGCTTCCTGCGCTTCATTTCTCCGCCCCCGGCTTGAGCGCCTCGACGAACGCCGACCACGAGAGCGGAAGCTCCGTCGGTAGCCCGAAACGGTTCTTGGCGATGCAGGCGGGAGAACCGTTAGTGCGCAGGATGCGCTCCCCGCCGTCCGCGCCGACCGGGGCGGCCTTGCCCGTCGTCGAATCGACGCGCATGCGGCGCGACGCGAAGAGGACGGCATCGACCCACTCGCACACGAGCGAACACGCCTTCTTGTGGAGCCGGGGCGTGTACCTGTCGTACGCCGCGTGTTCCGGATCCTCGAAGCGTTCGACCGCCGCATGGGCGATGAGGATCACCGCCATCCCCTTGCGGGCGCGGATGTCGTTCAGAAGCGAGACGATCTGACGCCAGTAGGTGAGCGCGTGGACATAGCCCTTCCCGTAGCCGCCGTCCGCCTTCTCGATGGACTTCACGCCGTAGTCGGCGCACACGCGGTCCCACACGAGACGCTCGAGCCAGTCGAGCGAATCGATGACGACCGTGCCGTAGTCGTGCTGCTCGTCGCGCACCGCCTGGAGTTGGAGAACGACGTCGTCGAAGCTCTTTGCCAGCGGGAACTTCGAGCAGTCGATCTCCGAGAGTCCGTCCTCCGTCTGGACGAACACGGGGTTCGGAGCCAGCGCGGCGAACGTGCTCTTCCCGACGCCCTCCGAGCCGTAGATCATGATGCGGGGCGGCTGCGCCTCGCGGCCTTTCGTGATTGAACTGATAAGCGACATGTCTGTGCCTTTCTTTTGTGTTGATGGTGTGTTTCAGCGGTTGAAGTCGAGGACGCGCATCTCCTCGTAGCCGGTCGGCCAGCTGTCCTGGCAACGGCACTCGCGGAGAAGCGAAATGGCGCGTTCGTTGTCCGCCTTCGCGTCGTCCAGCGCCTCGGGTGCGAGCTTCCACACGCCTACGCGATACGGGGCCTTCTTCTCGACCGCGATGATGTACACCGGGAACTCCTCGCCCGACGCGATGCGCATCACCTCGCGGTAGAACGCAAGCTGGTGGAGATAGCCGTAGCGGCGGGCGTCCGACTCGAAGAAGTCGATGCTCTCGCACGTCTTGAGGTCGATGATCGCCCCTTCGCGCCCCGTCAGCTCGTCGCGGAAGTTCGGATTGAAGTAGTCGATGCGGATCTGCACCGGCTCGCCGTTATAGGTCGTGCGCACCGTTCCCTCTGCCCAGCCGCCGTCGAGCAGTTCGCCCGCAATCGGATGAAGCCACACGGCGGACTGGAGCTTCGTCATGAACCCGAAGTCGCTCGTCGAGACCGGGGTCAGCTTCTGCGCTGCGGCCCACTCCTTGTACGCGCGGGTCAGCTTGCCGAACGGCTCCCCGGTCTTCGGATTGACCGGCCCGTCGGTCACAAGGAACTCCTTGTCGAACGCGGCGCGTCCCTCGCAGACAAGCGTGTGCACGGCACGGCCCATCCAGTACGCGGCGGTGTCCTGCGGCGGGATCTCGCCCGTCATCTTCTGTCTGTAGAGTCTCGGACAATGCCGGAAATCGCCAAGCAGGTGGCTTGAGAGGTATTTCCCCGCCCTTGCCTCTTCGTGATAGGTTTTCGCCGGAATGTCGGCGAAGAACGGATAGTCCTGAATCGTCTTCATGTTTTCCTTTCTGTTTCTTTCGCTGGGGTCACCCCCGACGCCGTTGTTATTCACAGCGGACGGGGGGTGACCGAGAGACTTTTTCAGGAGTTCAGCGCCTTCTTGAACACCGGGACGAGCGACGGAAGGATCTGCTGGCGGATCTTCCACTCGGGAACGCCCACGATCTTCGCGATGTCGACGTAGGACACGCCTTCCATCACCAGCTTGCAAATCGTGCGGACGCACTCGTCCTTGATCTGCGACAGCGCGAAGGCGACGTCATGGCGCAGGTCGGCGAGTTCGAGATCGCGCCCGGACTTCTCGTCCGGGACGAGATCGACGCCCTTCGTCTCGTCGGAATCCGGCTCGTCGTCCGCGCCGTTCGCGACGGGAGCGTCAAGCGTCAGCACGAGACACACGCGCTTCCGGGCCTGACGGTCGCGCAGGAAGTTCTTGGTCTTCGCGTCGATCTCCATGTGCAGGTACGACTCGAGCGACATGCGCTTGGCGGCGTCGTAGTTCTCGCGGGCGCGGACGACGCAGAGGCAGAGATGCTGCTTGAGGTCTTCCTCCTCGGCGTAGGAAAGCCCGACGTTGATGGCCGTCGTCTTTGCCTTCCTCGCGATGTAGTTCATGGTGTTCTGCGGGAGGGCATACGCCTCAATGTGGATCTTCTTCATTTGTTCGGTTCCTTTTTGCGTCGCAGGTTTCCCCGCTTCGCGATTTGTCGAGGCCCGAACCTTCCCGCCCCAAAAGCGCAGAAGTTACCTTCTGTCGCTTGCAAGGCCCTCGTCACCCGGCGAGGTGGGCAGGTTCGTCTCTGCCTCTTGCCGGGTTCGTCAACTTCCACACTGGGTTTTCAACTCGCCCGACCACATACGGGCGAAGTTCCACAATCAAGCGTTAAGTGGAACTTTAAAAACGTCAATACGAAGTCCTAAAAACAAAAACCGTCGTTTCCACACACAACACGTGCAGAAACAACGGTTTATGGACATCCGAAATAGTTTCAGTTCATTGCAGAAGTTCCACTCGTAAACCTTAAGTGGAACTTTGGGACCTTAAGTGGAACTTTCACCAAGGGCCGTAAAAGAAAAACGCAGCCGGTCGACCCGACTGCGTCATTGTCATTCGCTTTCCCCTGTACTATTTCTTCTTTGATTGAACCAGCACAGCGAACTCCTTGTAGAGCTTACCATATAGCGTGAAAGCATCATAGGATTCCATTGGATAGGGCTTGCTTTCTACCAACTTGGAAAAGACATCAAAATAATCTGCCATCGTCACAACATTGAACCAGAACTGTGGGATCGTCTCCGAATCACCCATCTTCCAGTCAACATTCAGATAACGACTCATTGTGCTTTTAGCAATCGTGGGCTTAAGTGCCTTCCCGACCGCCGATATATTCTTTGATTCACGGATAGCATTATCCCGCTCTGACCATTCTTTGATTCGCATAATCTCAAAGAATCGCCGCTTCAAATATTCGGCAATCTCCTTTTCTCGCGCCAAGGTGTCAGCCCTCTTGCCGCGTTTCTTCGGAACGACCGTCTCGGCAAAACGATTCAAAAACTCATCGAGGACAAAGGACACCTCACCATCGTCCGCAAATCTCACGACTTGGTCGAACGTGAAGATGCGACGCCTGAACTGATCGTCGGCAACCTCACATTCAAGAGACCCGACGAGCAAAATCGAATTCTGATTCCCCAGCAGTTTCGGAACCGATTCAACATCCGATTCCTTGAACCGCGTCTTGACGACAATCTCGCGCCCTTGCGTTTCCGATATCCGGCTGTGACCCAGCCGCCACATATCGCCATCTCCAACCTTCGTCACACCCTCACACTCAAGCCGCTCGTTTACGATTTCAGCAAAGCGGTCTGCATCATATTCCCAATAGCTGATTCGGTCCAAATCAACATTGATGACCTCTCCCGTCATCTCACATGTGTATGCCCATTGCTGAACCTCTGCCGATTCATCCCTGATGTACGGCTTCGGCATGAAATCACAATCCTGACAATCGCAATCAATCTCGTCCAGCACTCCACACCAAGCGAGCACTCCCGACGCAACGAGAGGATCATGGAAACCTTTTGGCAGATTACATATCGTCCATACGGGACGATCATCACGAAGATGCCGAGTTAGTATTTCCGTTGTCTTCATCGTCCGTTTTCGTAATTCCATGTTTACGCATGTATTCCTTAAACGCCTTCTGCACCTTCTTCGGAGCTGACATAAGGCCACCTATAGACGTCTCGGAAATCTTGAACGTCCTCGGGACATCGGATTTCTTGTCGGAATCGTAAGTGATGCGAATCATCACCCGCTGCACAATCGTCGATTCAAGGTTGAGCAAATCAGCGCTCAACTCTTCCTTGATAGTTTCCTGCAAGTCCCTGTCGGCCTCGAAATAAGACCGACGACGCTTCTTGCTCCCGTCAAGCAGTATGTCCAAGCCAATCACCGTAGCCGACTTTATGCCGACAGATGGCATCGACGGCAATTTAGATTTGTCCTTGAATTGGCTGATCGTGTATCGCACCTCTTCAATCCGTTTGTATCCACCCTCCCCGAAGAGTGCATCTGCAAGAACGCCAGAAAGCACCTTGCATTGCTTTGGGTTACTTGTGTAGAGGATACTCATCCGATAATTGTCATAGTCGAACGAGAGGACTACCTTAAATGCTTTTGATGTTTCCGTCGGCTTGAAATCTTGTACCGCATCATCCCAGAACTCATCAGCTGACTTGTGGTCAGTCAATTTGAACACGATGTTCTCACGATCCCCCACGTTATAGCATTCACTCTTGCAATGCCGCCCACGATATTCACTCCGTGAAATGGCTTTGACGATTGCCTTTTCCAGAACGGCCTTGCGTTCCGTCAACAAACCTCGCTTTGGCTCGTCTTCAAACTGAAGGTCAAAACTCTTCCATTCGCCCGGATTGAAATTGTTGATGAGTGCGCGACCGCGAAGTCGTCCCCACTGAAGTTCATTAAGGTTAAGCCAGCTCCACGTTGCCATACGCGCCGCATTCCATTCGCCAAAACCCGCCGGTGTTTCCTTGTGCATATCAGCGAGTGTTGCAATGATCACGGGAATGTTCTTGTTCTCGCGCCCCACCGGCGCAATCTCCTCAAGCGTCAGCCCTACTTCGTCTTGAACCGAATCAGGTAATTTAGCCAAGGCGTCACAGAGCGGTTTGATATTACGATTGGTGGACTTCTTCCACTCTTCGTCCAGATCCACAACCCCAAGCCGCTCAAACAACTGTTCGAGCAGCTTGTTGTCTATCCGCTTAACGATCTCATTTATCTCATGTTGTTCAGCCATAATTCACGTTCTCCATTTGAACTATTGTTCGTATCCTACAATGGAAACGCACGGTAATTCGGTACACCTTTTCGTACATTCCCCTTGCCGACTGGCGTGTTGTCGATGCGTCCTTTCAAGAATGTGCAAAGTGCCTCGAACCTTGTAGAGGACACGGCGACGGCTTTCGTCCCAAACTGCTTCCTAATTGCCTTATTGAGATTGATGGCCACAGCACCTGGATTAGACGAATATGCCCCAGCCAGCTGATTGTATTGATCGATCAAATAGAGAACATACGCCCTCTGCTGGGCATTCTTCTGGATCGCATCGTCGGGCATGGGGTCGCACTTGGGATGCATGAAAACGTTGACCGTCTGATGGGCGTTGCCAGATGCCTCGTTGTGAATGGAATGACTATAAACACGCTTTGTGACCGTATTCTTCTTTATGACGGCATGATCCATGTAGATCCTCGCCAACCGACCATCAACAGCTTCGATGTCCAACCGCCCAAACTTCTCGTGACGCTGTTTCATTTCGCGCAACTGCGAAACAGTGTAGTCGTTGTGCTTGTCATCGACCTTCACATGATGTTCGTGACACAACAAGATAAGATTCTCGATGTCGTTCAAACTCTCTACCGGCAAGTTCGGATTATATCGAGCGGAACGTTTACCCACACCCTCAATGTGCGCAATTTCGCCCATCACAGTGTTTGTGGTCTCGTCCACGATCATACGCCGACATCCTTCAAAAGCGCACATGTTCCGAGACTTGGCAAACAAAGCCTTGATAGTACGCTCCGGGATTGATTTCCGTCTTGCCATGTATCACCTCAAACTTTCGTATGCGACACTTCAATTCGCCGCTCTTTAGCTATCTCCATACGGCGCGTCAATTCGCCTTCGACCTCTT